>CAYXZN010000020.1:6894-17238 GCA_964469325.1 uncultured Steroidobacteraceae bacterium | reverse complement strand
GACCGATCAGGCCGCGCGCCTCGGCCCCCGCGGATGAAGCGATGGCCACCGAGTCGGTGCGCATGTAGGTGATCAGCCCCACCTGCCCGTCCGGCAGGGAGACGCCCTCGTACAGGCGCTGGGCGACGCTCATGGTGCGTCGCGCCCCAAAGCCGAGCTTGCGCGACGCCTCCTGCTGGAGGGTCGAGGTGGTGAACGGCGGCGGGGCGGATCGCTTGCGCTCGCCCCGGGTCACCTTCGAGACCAGGTAGCGCTCGCCGCGCAGCGCCGCCTCGTGCTCGCGCGCCTCGGCCTCGCTGGCGACCTTCGCCTTCTCCCCGTCGATCCGGCTCAGCTGGGCGCGGAAGGTGGGCGCGTCCGCCTGCTCGGAGCGAGCCAGCTCTGCCTCGATCGACCAGTACTCCTCCGGGGTGAAGGCGGTGATCTCTCGCTCTCGGTCGACCACGAGGCGGACCGCGACGCTCTGCACCCGGCCGGCGGTCAGGCCGCGGCGGATCTTGCTCGACACCAGCGGGCTCAGCTTGTAGCCCACCAGCCGGTCGATCACCCGCCGCGCCTGCTGCGCGTCGACCAGGTCGCGGTTCAGGCTGCGCGGGTGGGAGAACGCCTCGTCGATGGCGGGCTTGGTGATCTCGCTGAACGTGACCCGGCGGACCCGGTCGTCACCGAGCGCAGCGTGCTCCGCGATGTGCCAGGCGATCGCCTCGCCCTCGCGGTCGAGGTCGGTGGCCAGCCAGACGAGGTCGGCTCGCTGCGCCGCCTCGGTGAGGCGGTTCAGCTCCTTGCGGCGATCGGTCAGCGGGACGTACTCGGGCGTGAAGTCATGCTCGACGTCGACCCCCAGCCGGCGCTTGGGCAGGTCGCGCACGTGCCCGAAGGAGGCCATGACCCGGTGGCCGGAGCCCAGGTAGCGCTCGATGGTGCGAGCCTTGGCCGGCGATTCGACGATCACGAGGTTACGCTCGGCAGCCCCGTCCGAGGCGGCCTTGCGGCGGGTGGCGGACATCGGTCAGGGAGTGTAGCACCCGGTTCTCACGCTCCCATGACCGCCGGCTTACCGGTCGCTGGGCACCCGGGTCGCTCTCCTAGCCCGCGAAGTTCCAGGTCAGGATGATCCGGCCGCCGCCCTCGGCGATGCCGACCCCCATCCGCGTGAAGCGCGGGCTGAGGATGTTGCCGATGTGGTTCGGGTACCCGGGGTACGGCTCGGCCATGAAGACCGCGTGGCACCAGTCGAGCGCCTGCCGCTGGGTCTTGTGGCTGCCGTTCCAGCACTGGTTCTCGCCGGCCGAGGTGAAGCTCACCCCGCCGCGTCGGAGCCGATCCTTGACCGTGCTCCCGTCGAGCCCGTAGTGGCTGAAGTAGCCGTTGCGGACCTGGTCCCAGGCGTGCGCGGCCGCCACCGCCGAGATGGCCGAGTCGAGCCGCAGCGGCGCGAAGCCGTAGGCGGCACGGGCCGCGTTGACCTGGTTGAGCGCGTAGGTCGCGAGATCGGTCGAGGGGGCGGGGGCTGGGACGGTCGGCGGGGCTGGAGCGCTGGTCGGAGCACGAGATGGCGGCGGCGGAGCGGCCTTGGTGGTGAAGCGCCACGCCCCGGCCACCGCGTTCCGGTCGGCATCGGCGGCTCCCGTCGCCAGGCGGGTCTCGAAGACGTGCCCCTGTGCCAGGGTGGCGTCGGGGGTGAAGGTCGCGACCGTGCCGGTCTCGTTCCACGACAGGCTGCCGGGGACCCTCCGGTCCACGGTCAGGTCGACCACGGCGAACGCGTCGGCCACCGCGGCGTCGTCCATCGGCTGGCTGAACCACAGCGTCACCGTCTGGTCGGTCACGTCGCGGGCGCCGATCCCCGGCCGGATCTTGACCAGCTGCGCCTGCGGCCGGGTGGTGAACGAGAAGACCGCGTCGTCCCGCACCGCGTTGCCCAGCCGGTCACGTGCCCCGACCAGGCTGACGGTGTAGCGCGTCTCGGGATCGAGCCTTGCGCTCGGCCGGAAGGTGAGCAGGTCCCCGACCCAGGTGAAGTTGCCCGGCACCTCGGGCGTGATGGCGAAGGCGTCCACCACGCTGCGCTGGTCCATGGGGCCGCTGAAGCGGATGCTGAGCTGGGTCAGGCCGCTCACGTCGGCCGCCGTCTGGCGGGTGCCGTCGGCGGCGCTGGCGTCGGTGGTCGACCGATCGGCGGTGACCGGTCGGCCCTGCTGCTCCTTCACCGTCGCCGTCCAGCCGGCGGCCATGCTCCGCGCGTCGGTGCCCGCCGGGCTGACCATGAACTCGAGCACCGCGGGCGCGGTCTGGGTGGTGAACGCGTTGCGGAGCGTCTGGCCGATCGGCGTCCCGTCTGCCAGCAGCGCCTCCCCGGGGACGGTGACGAGGTATCGGCTGTCGGTCCGCCAGCGACCGGTCGGGGTCAGCTCGAGCTCGTCGCCATCGGCGTTCCACGACAGCTCGACCGATGTGGCGGGCCGAACCTCGAGCAGGTCGGCGACCGAGGCGGTATCGACGGGCGCATCGAAGCGGATGGTAACTGAGCTGGTGGTGGAAAGCGCCTCGCCGACGTTGGCGGGCAGGATCGAGATCGGCGGGCTGGGGGCGGAGGCTGGACCCGCCTGGGTCGCGCCCTGGCGGGCGAGGCCGCCGACGAGCAGGAGCGCGAGGCTGACGGCGACGACCCGTGCGATCGCACGGTGGGCGCGAACCTGCTTCGCCGCCCGGTTCAGGAAGGCGGCGCGATCAGCCGCCAGGTTTCGGATCGGACGCAATAGACGTGACTCCTCTGGTCCCTGGCCGATCCCACGTCGCGCCGGGCCGACCCTGTGCTGGTCGCGCGGGAGCATACACCGGATGAGACCGGCGGCGCTCACTCCCCGCGGCGCTCACTCCTCCCGGCGGCGCCGTGCGATCGCTCACGCGCTGCCCGACATCCGCCTGGCGGCGAGGGTGGCGTGGAAGGTCGCCCCGCCGTAGGAGCTCGCCAGGCCTCGGCTCTCCAGCAGGGTCAGGGCTGAGGCGACGGCCCCGGTGGGCAGGAGCGTCCTGGCCAGCAGCTCCTCGATCGAGCTGCTCCGCTTCAGGAGGGCGGCGAGCACCATGCCCTCCGCCTCGGACAGGACCTCGACGGTCCTGGGGTGGGCGCCGCGCTGAGCGCCCAGCTGCTGGAGCAGCGACGCGGCGCTGGTCACCATGGCGGCCAGCTGGTCGGCGATGAGCCGGTTGGAGCCTCGTGAGCCGGCAGCGTCGATCGGGCCGGGCACTGCGTACAGGTCGCGACCGTAGTCGACCGCCGCGCTGGCGGTGAGCAGGGCGCCCGAGCCGTCAGGCGCCTCGACCACAACGGTGGCGGCCGCCAGCCCGGCGATGATCCGGTTGCGACGCGCGAAATCTGGCTTGCCGACCGCCTGTCCGGGCGCCAGCTCGCTGACCAGGGCGCCCCCGGCATGGATCAGCTGCCGGGCCAGGGACCGATGCCGAGGCGGGTAGACCCGGTCGATCGAGGTCGGCAGGACCGCCACGCTCCGGCCGCCGGCGGCCACGGCGGCTCGATGCGCCTCGCCGTCGATGCCGAGGGCGAGACCGGAGACGACGACGACGCCCGCCCGCGCCAGCTCGTCGGCGATCTCGATGGCGCTGGTCCTGCCGTAGCCGCTCGCCCGCCGCGTGCCGACCACCGCCACGGCGAACGTCGACAGTGCCCCCGGATCGCCGGCGACGTAGAGCACCGGCGGCCTCGGCATCAGGCGGGCCAGCGGCGCGGGGTAGTCGGCCTCCAGGGCCGTGATCGCCCGCGCCCCGCTGGCTGTCGTGCGCGCCTCGAGGCGCCGAGCGAGGGCGGGCACACCCGCCCTGCGCATCCTGCGCAGCGCGCCCGGCGCGTCCGGAGGAATCCGCGACAGGCAGACCAGCAGGTCATCTCCCGAGCTCCAGGCGGTCTCTGCACTGCCGTACCTGGCCAGCAGCCGGCCGAACCCGACCGGGCCCACTCCGGGCAGCAGCGCGATCGCCAGCCAGTAGGGGCGCTCCCGGTCCGGGTCCAGTCGCTCCAGGTCCACCTCCTGCCAGCCGGGGCGCTGGCGGTCGGGCACAGCACCGGCCATGGTCGAGTCCGACTCTTCTCGGGCACGGGCAGGCGCCGGCAGGCGCTCGCCGCCCGGGACCGCCCCGTCCCCGGCGCCAAGAGGTCCGCCACGACCGACCCCGATCACGCCAGGCGCTCGGGTCGATAGTGGAGCGCCTCGTCGACGTGGTCGGCATCGACCTCCTCGCTCCCGGCGAGGTCGGCGATCGTGCGGGCGAGGCGCAGGGAGCGCTGGACCCGCCGCGGGGAGAGCCTGAAGCGCTGCGCCCGGGCGCGCAGCGTCGAGCGACCCCGAGGCGTGACCACCTCGACGATGGGCGACCCCGGCGGCAGGTTCGCGTTGGGACCGCCCTGGCGCTCGCGCTGACGGCCCAGCGCCGCCGCCACGCGGGCCGCAACCACGCCGCTCGGCTCCGCCCCGTCGAGCGCCTCCCCGCCGCGTGGGGGGTCCATTCGAACGAACAGATCGAGCCGGTCCCGCAGCGGGCCGGAGAGGCGGGCGGCGTAGCGCCGGGCGGCGGCCGGATCGCAGCGGCACGCGTCACTGCGGGTGCCGAGCCAGCCGCAGGGGCAGGGGTTGAAGGCGGCCAGCAGGACGAAGCGGGCCGGCAGCGAGAGTGCCCCCTCCACGCGGGCGATGCTCACCTGGCCGGCTTCGAGCGGCTGGCGCAGCGCGTCCAGGGCGTCGGCGCGGAACTGGAGCGTCTCGTCCAGGAAGAGGATGCCGCGGTGGGCGAGGCTCGCCTCGCCGGGTCGCACCCTCGGTCCGCCGCCGACCAGCGCCTCCTTCGAGACGGTGTGGTGCGGGGCGCGGAACGGGCGGGTTCTGACCAGCGGCCGCCGGCGGTCGACGAGTCCCGCCGCGGAGTGGATGCGGCTGACCTCGATTGCCTCGTCCTCGTCCAGCGGCGGCACGAGCGTCGCGGCGCAGCGCAGGAGCAGCGTCTTGCCGACGCCGGGTGGCCCCGTGAGCGCGAGGTGGTGGCCGCCGGCGAGAGCCAGCTCGAGGGCACGACGCGCCAGCGGCTGTCCGGCCACGTCGGCCAGATCGGGAACGTCGAGCTGCCGCTCGGGCTCGGGCAGCGGGGTGGGCCGTGCCACATCCAGCTCCCGGACGGCGGCCAGGTGCCCCACCACCTCGCCCAACGTCACCGCGGGACGGACCCGGATGCCCCGCACCGCGGCGGCCTCGGCGGCGCTGCCGGGCGCCACCACCGCATCGGCCACGTTCGCGTCTCGGACCGCCGCCACCAGCGCCATCGCGCCCGGCACCGGCTGGAGTCGCCCGTCGAGGGCGAGCTCGGCGACCAGGGCCGTCTCCCCTCGCCTGATCGAGAGCTGCCCGCTGGCGGCGAGCACGCCGATCGCGATCGCCAGGTCGTAGGCGGTCCCCTGCTTGGGCAGATCTGCCGGAGAGAGGTTGACGGTGATCCGCCTCGCCGGCAGCTCGAAGCCGGAGTTGCGCAGGGCGCTGCGGACGCGTTCGCGCGCCTCCTGGACCGCGCTGCCTGCCAATCCCACGATGGTGAGCGCCGGGAGCCCGAAGGCGACATCGACCTCCACCCGCACCGGCACGCCTTCCACGCCGAGCAGGGTCGCGCTGAGCGTCTGAGCCAGCATCTCGGCTCCGGCGGAGGCGAGGGAGGTGAAGGGCCGGCCGCCTGCCTGCTCGCCTCCCAACTACCAGCGGCGACCGGCGAGCAGGAGGCTACGCGGCGGCGGTTACCGGTCGCTTACGGGGTGCTTATCGGGCAGCCAGCTGGTCTAGGCGTGCGCCGCGCGGTCACGCGCCGGCGGTGACCACCTCGCTGGCCAGCAGCTTGTCCACGTCCCGGGCGAACTCGACCACGCTCCGCCCCAGCGGCCCGTCGGGACGGCTGACCATGAAGGGCTGGCCCGAGTTGAGCGCGCCGATGGCGCCGCGGTACTCGTTGATCACCTGGTAGCTGATCGGCCGCCCCAGCGCCGACTCGGCGTTGCCGACGTTGATGCCGGTGTAGGCGTTCGATCGGTTCAGGACCAGCTGCACCTTGTCACGCTCGTAGCCGAGGTTGGCCATCGTCTCCAGCACCAGGCGCACGTTCTTCAGGCACGACAGGTCGGCCGTCATGACCACGAAGATCACATCGGCCTCGTCGAACAGCTGGAGGTTGAAGTCGTCGATCTGGTCGGACATGTCGACGAAGGTGTAGTCGTGGAGCTTGCGGCAGAGCGACAGCAGATGGGTCAGGGAGCCGGGGTCCTGCCGCTGCCGCTCGACCACGATGTCGGCGGCCTCGGGCGTCGGCGGCGCCAGCAGCAGCTTGATGCCCGACGGGTGGTCAACCAGGATCGTGCGCAGCAGGTCGGCGTCGAGGTCCGGCTCGCTGACCGCGTTCACGATCGACGCCTTGTCCGGGCCGATGTCGAGGAAGACGCGCAGGTCGCCGAACTGGAGGTTGGCGTCGAACAGGGCCACCCGGCGCTTCTGCTCCGTGGCCAGGGCGATGGCGGTGTTGATGGCGATGGTCGTGGTCCCCACCCCGCCCTTGGCGCCATAGAAGCAGGCCAGCCGGCCCAGCGTCGCCGCCTCGGCGCCCTTGGCCTGCGACGGGCCCCCCGTCCGCGCCAGGAGGGCCTTGATGCGCGCGATCAGCTCCAGGGGGTGGAAGGGCTTGACGATGTCGTCGTCGGCGCCGGCGCGCAGGCCGCGGACGCGCTGCTCAACGTCCGCCTCGGACGTGAGCATGATGATCGGCACCCGACGCCCGCTCTGCTCGGCGGCGCGGATCTGCTGGGTGGCGGCGTAGCCGTCCAGCTTGGGCATCGCCACGTCCATCAGGATCAGGTCTGGGGCGGCCGTCCTGGCCATGTCGACGCCCGCCTCGCCGTCCGAGGCGACGATCACCTCGAACCCCTCCTGCTTGAGGGTGAAGACGAGCACGCGCTGGATGTTCAGGTCGTCGTCGACGACGAGGACCTTCGTGCCGGCCATGGAGGCTCCCCTGGAAGCTTGGGCAGTCGGCGGGATTATAGGGGCTGGCCGGCGGTCGCCTGGACCGGGGGCGCGGGTGCGGGCGACGGGATGGGGGCGGGATCGAGGTGCCGCTCCAGGAACGACAGGACGCGCCGCTCGTACTCCGCGCCGCCGACCTCGCGCGCGAGGCCGTGCTCGGCCCCCTCGACGAGGTACAGCTCCTTTGGCTCGCCGGCCGCGCGGTACAGGTCGAGCGACTGGGTGTAGTGGGTCAGGCGGTCGCCACGGGGCGCGATCAGCAGCAGCGCCCGCGGGGAGAGCCTCCCCACCCGGTCGATGGGATCCACGATCCGGACCCGCGCACGCAGCGCGGCGGCCCCGACGACCAGCCGCGACCCCAGCCTGGCGATGGGCAGGTGCTCGCGCCGCATGACGTTCGCCACCGGGTGACGCAGCCGGGCGAACGCCGCGTCAGCCACCACCGTCGCCACCGGCAGCTCCGCCCCGGCGATGATCGCCGCCGCCCCGCCCATCGAGAGCCCCATCAGCCCGATCGGTCCGTGCCCGCGGTCCAGCAGGTAGCGCACCGCGGCCGTCACGTCCCGACGCTCGAGCGCGCCCAGCGTGACCGGCCCCGCCTCGTTGAGCCCGTGGCCGCGGAAGTCGAACTGGAGGACGTGGTAGCGCCGCTGGAGCCAGGGGACCATTCGCGCCAGGTCGGGCAGCCGGTGCCATCGGTAGCCGTGCATCAGCACCACCGTGGCCCGCGTCTCGCGCGCCGATCGGATCAGCCAGCCGGAGAGGGTCACCCCGTCTTCGGTGCGGATCGCCACCTCCTCGTAGGGCAGCCCGAGCTCGCCGGGATCGGCGGGCATCCCCTCCAGCGGCGCGAACGGAAGGCGCTCGGGATGGAGGAGGCGCCGCGAGCCCTCCACCGAGAGGTAGCCGACGTAGCCGGCGCTCAGCGCGGCGGAGACGCGCCCCAGCCAGCGCAGCGCGGTCCGGGCCGAGTCGCCCACGCTCACCCCCCGTCGCTGCGCGTCTGCCGCATGGCGCCGGTGATGGGGCGGGTCAGCTCCGACAGCTCCATGGGCACGATCCACTTGGTGCTGTCGCCGGCGGCGAGCGCCTTGAGCGCCTCGAGGTACTGGAGCGCCATGGTCTTCTCGTCCACGCCGCGCGCGGCCTCGAAGATGGTGCGCAGCGCGTTGCTGAAGCCCTCGGCGCGCAGGATCTGGGACTGCCGCTCGCCCTCGGCGCGCAGGATGTTCGACTGCTTGTCGCCCTCGGCCACGTTGATCGTCGCCTGCCGAGTCCCCTCCGACTCGGTGATCACCGCGCGCCGGTTCCGCTCGGCGCTCATCTGGCGGTTCATGGCGTCCTGGATGTCGCGCGGCGGAACGATCTCTCGGATCTCGACGCTGGTGATCTTCACCCCCCAGCGGTGGGTCACCTCGTCGAGCTTGGTCCGCAGGATGTTGTTGATCTCCTCCCGCTTGGCGAGCACGTCGTCGAGCGGGATGTCACCGATCACCGCGCGCAGGGTGGTGGCGGCCAGCGCCTGGGAGGCGCCGCCGAAGCTGGTCACCGCGGTGACGCTCATGGTCGGGTCGAACACCTTCGAGTAGACCAGGAAGTCGATGTTGATCGGCGCGTTGTCCTTGGTGATGCAGGTCTGCTGCGGCACCTCGATGTAGAACTCGCGCAGGTCGACCTTCACCGCCTGCTGGACGATCGGGATCAGGAGGACCAGGCCCGGGCCCGCGGCCGGCTTGGCGGTGTTGACCCGGCCGAGGGTGAAGACCACCAAGCGCTCGTACTCGCGCACGATGTGAACGGTCGAGTAGATCAGGAACAGCACGATCGCGACGACGACGCCGACGATCAGCCAGGTGACGATCTGGTCAGGCATGTGAGCCCTCCTCCGTGACGGGGCCGGCAGCGTCGGGCGCCGGCTCCACGATCAGCTCCAGCCCTTCCACGCCGACCACCCTGACCGGCGTTCCGGGCGAGATCTCCGCTCCACGGCTGCGAGCCGACCACGCCTCGCCCTCAGCGTACGCGATCCCGGTGGGGGCGATCAGGGTCTGCGCCGTCCCCGCCGCGCCGACCAGGGCGCCGATCGGGGCCTGGGCGCTCCGCCCCCGCCGCAGGTCGAGCAGCACCCGCAGCACGAAGAAGACGTAGGCCAGCGAGACGGCGACCACCATCGCGATCAGGGCGGGGTGCACCGTCACCTGGATCGACCACTCCCCCGGCTCGCTCACGCCGGTCCACAGCGCGAAGGCGCCCAGCACGAAGGCGATGATGCCGCCGATGGTCAGCAGTCCGTGGCTGGCCACCGTCAGCTCCAGGACGAACAGCCCCACCCCCAGCAGGATCAGCAGCAGGCCGCCGAAGTTGAGCGGCAGGCTGTTGGAGCCGATGAAGGCCACGATGATGGCGATGGCTCCCAGGATGCCGCTGAAGAAGTTGGGGTGGAACAGCTCGGCCAGGATGCCGTAGAAGCCGATGGTGAACAGGATGAACGCCACGTTCGGGTCGGACAGGATGTGGATCACCTGCTGCCCGAGGTTCATCTCGATCTCCACGATCTCCAGGCCCGACAGGGCGGGGATCGGCTGGCCGTCGAAGCGGTACTCGTACCCATCGGCCCGCACCCCCTCGTCGACCGCGGCCAGCAGCTCCTCGGTGCTCGCCGCCAGGACGTCGACCACTGGCGGCTCCATCGCGGCCGCCTCGGCGGCGTTCAGGCTGGCCGCCTCGCGCACCGCGCTCTCCGCCCAGTCTGCGTTGCGGCCGTGCGTCTCGGCGAGCGTCCGGATCTGCGACGAGTAGAAGTTGGTCGCCTTCTCCTCGGCCGTGGTCGGCAGGTCCTCGCCGGTCCCGGAGATGACCGAGGCGGCACCGATGCTGGTGTTGGGCGCCATGGCCGCCACGTCGCCGGCTAGGGTGATGAAGGTCGCCGCCGATCCGGCCTTGGCCCCCTCGGGCGCCACGTAGGTGATGACCGGCACCTCGCTGTTGAGGATGGCGGCCACGATGCGGTCCATGCTGGTCACCTCGCCACCGGGCGAGTCGATCTGGACGATGGCCGCCGCCGCGCCGCGGGCGGATGCCGCGCGCAGCCCCTCCTCCACGTAGCTGGCGTTCACCTGGTCGATCACGCCCCGCACCTGGAGCCGGACGATGTGGTCCCCCTGAGCCGCGGCAGGTGCCGCCAGGCCGATGACGCCCAGCGCCAGCGCGGCCAGCGACGCTACGCGCCTGGCCCGACGCAGCCACACGCCTGCCGGGAGCATGGATCGAGTATAGG
>CAYXZN010000020.1:0-6794 GCA_964469325.1 uncultured Steroidobacteraceae bacterium | reverse complement strand
GGCTTGAACACGGCCTTGATGGTGCCCGAGCGACGGTCGAGGCTGGTCCGGAACGCCGCCGGCCACTGCTCGAGCGTGAAGCGGTGCGTGACCAGCTCGCCCAGCGGCAGGTCGGACGACGCCAGCAGGCGCGTCGCCAGCTCGAAGGTGTGGGGCGCACCCTCGACCGACTCCTCGCGGCCGTAGACGAAGCTGCCCAGCACGCGCAGCTCACGGGTCCAGACCAGCGTCCAGTCCAGCTCGTCGATCACGCCCGGTCCGCCCACCACCACCAGCTTCCCGCCGGAGGCCACCAGGCGCAGGCTCCGATCGAGGCTGGCCGCGCTCCCGACGCAGTCGAACACGGCGTCGAAGCCGCCGGTGCTGACCCCAGGACCGATCAGGGGCCGATGCAGACGCCCGCCAGCGGCGCGCATCAGCGCGGCGTCCGCCTGGTCGCGGTCCGCATCGCCCACCACCTGCGTGGCGCCCAGCCGCTCGGCCGCACGGCGCTGAGCGGGGTGCCTGGCGAGCGCCACGCGGGGCACCGGGCTCTCCAGCAGGGCGAGCGCCGCCAGCACCAGGAGGCCGATGCTCCCCGCCCCCACCACCAACACGCGCTGCGCGGGCTCGAGCCGTGCGGCCAGCACCGCGTGCAGCGCCACGCTGAGCGGCTCGACCAGGACGGCCACCTCGTCGGGGATCTGCTCAGGGACGCGGTGCAGCTGGCTCACGTGGGCGAGCATCTGCTCGCCCCACGCCCCCGGCAGGTCCCGGCAGTAGCCGACCAGGAAGCCGGGTGAGATCGGTCCATCGGCCTGTCGGAGGCAGAGGGCGGGACGGCCCTCGGCGCAGCGCGGGCAGGGTGGCTCGAAGCCGCGGACGGCGCAGGAGATGATGGGGTCGACCACCACCCGGTTTCCGGCCTGCCAGCCGTCGACCCCGGCCGCGACTTCGACCACCTCGCCCACCACCTCGTGGCCCAGCACGGCCGGGAACGAGGCAAACGGCGACAGCACGGGGCTGGAGCGTCCGGTGAGCAGCGCCAGGTCGCTGCCGCAGATGCCGCTGAGGATCGGCCTGACCCGGACCCAGTCCGCGCCAGGGAGCGGCGGACGTGGCAGGCTGGCGAGCTCCAGCCAGGGGACCCGCCCGCCGGTCAGGCGCGGCAGGCGGCGACCGAAGATGGCGAGCAGCCGATGGTTGAGCGGACTGGCGCCGAACCGCAGCCGGATCCCCCGGAAGCGGCCTTCCTCCACGCGCCGGGTCAGGTCATCGGAACGCGCCGGACGATCTGGGGTCCGACACGCTCCAGGATCTCGTCCAGGCTGGGTCCGGTGATGGTCAGCCCGTGGTTGCGCAGTCCGATCACCGCGTGCCCCGGGTCCGGCGCCTGGCGCACCAGCTCGGCCACCTCGGCCGCCAGCTCGTGGGTGCCGCAGGGGTAGACGACCTCGGTCGCGAACACCACGTCGTCCTCCAGCCAGCCGTGGACGTGGAGGATGCCGCCCACCTCGGGGTGCTCGCGGTAGATCATCACGTGCTCGATCGCGTCGACCGACACCCGTCGCGGCTTGACGTGGGGCGGGACGCTCAGCTCGATCACGCCGCGCGGCTCGTCGTAGCCGGTGACCAGCAGGATCTCGCTGCCGATCTCCCGCAGGTGCCCCTTGTCGACGCCGCTGGCGCTCATCCAGAAGGTGTCTCCCTCGTGGCGGGCGCTGACGTTGCCGTACGAGAGGCCGCCGATCCCGAACAGCCGCATCACGTGCCGCAGGTCCTCCGGCGAGAGCAGCTCGTCGATCGGCCACGGGGCGGGCAGCAGGTCGAGCTCGGCCAGGCGCAGGCCGGTGCGGTAGATCGCCTCGGTGTGCGCGTCGCCGTTCCACAGCTCCTGGGGCAGGTCAGGCTTGAACTCGTTGTTGATCACCAGCCGCGAGTCGGCCAGCGGTACCAGCCGGTCGACCACGGTCGAGAAGAACGCCTCGTCATCGCCGGGGTGCGGCAGGGCGTGGAATCCCTGCTCCATGGTGATGAAGAAGGCGATGGTGCGGTCGCCGTCGCGCAGGATCGGGATGAAGACGTTCGAGAGCGACCGGACCAGGAGGGTGTAACCGGCGCGCAGCATGTCCTCCGGGGCGTCGTCGACCTCAGCCACGCCCACCACGAAAATGTCCTGTGAGCGCCGGCGGAAGCTCCTGGGGCTCCGGGCGTCGACCGCGTTGAGCACGACCCGCGCATCCGGGGTGAGCGCGTTGCCGTCCGCTCCGTCAGCGGTGCGGTGGACGGGGCGGCCCCGCGCCTCCAGGTGCTCGGCGACCCCCGCCACGAACCAGTCAACCAGCGCCCCGGTGGAGCGGCCCGCGATGGCGATGCCGTTGTTCTGCCTGGCCTCAACGATGGACATGCGTCTTCCTTCTGCTGTTCCAGCGCAGGGTACGGGATGCGACTACGGTCGCGCTACGGTCGCCGAGTCAGCGACCGCTTGCGGCCGCCGGCTCCTCCCGACCCAGCCCCAGCAGCTCGGCTGCGACGAGCTGAGACCAGCTCTCGAGCCGATCCCATGCCAGCTCCACCTCGCGTGGCGGCACGAACCGACCGGACAGCTTCTGGCGCTCCCGTACAGCAAGCGGCCGGCCGGATGCCTCGACCTCGAACACGACGCCAAGGTGGACTGACCCGACCGGATTGGAGTCGTCGTTCAGCAGCCCCACCAGGCGAAACACCGGCTCCCAGGCCGCGTCGAGCTCCTCGCGCCACTCCCGGCGCAGGCCGGCATCCAGCGGATCGGCTCCTTCATCGACGGGATTGAGGTGGCCTCCGACGCCGATGCTCGCCTTGCGGTGCAGGCGCGGATCGCCACCGGCATCGGTCCGCTCCATCAGGAAGACTCGCTGCCGGTCGCGGACCACGACGTAAGGGATCAGCTGCTTGAAGGCGGGGTTCTCCTCGGCGAGGGGCCGGTCGAGGTACCGGCCCCGGCCCGCCACGGCGTGGCGCAGATCGGCGATGGCATCGGCGCCGGTGGGTCGGAGTCCGGTGAAGTCGCAGCCGCCGGGAACCGCCGCGCGGGGGACGACCAGTACCTGCTCGGTCATTTCGGGGAGAGGGTAGCGGGCGGCTCGGCGCCCGGATCGCCCCGGGGTGCAAGGTGGCGTGCAAGGTGCCCGCAATACGGTTTTCGTACGTCTCTGGCCCGCACCACACCAGACTCCCCGAGGCGTTGCAGGCCCGCACCGCAGAAGGGTGCCGAGAAGGTAGTCAGGCCGGGGACCAGGTACTAAGGTACCGCTCCCGAAGGCCCCGTCGGGGGCCGTCGGAACTGAAGAGGGAGCCCCGTCGCGACGTGCTCGTTGCCCGGTTGTCGCGGCGCCTCTCAGCCGGGGGAGACAGCGAATGCGCAGAGCCCGCGTGCGGGATCTGCCCGAGCCCGCACCACAATCCGAGCCACCCCGCCAGCACGAGTCGCACCCTCGCGGCCAGTCGCTGGTCGAGTTCGGCTTGCTCCTGCCGTTCCTGCTGGTGCTCCTGCTCGGGATCGCTGACTTCGGCCGCGTCTTCCAAGCGGGAATCGTCACGGAGGCGGCCGCCCGGGACGCGGCGGAGATCGTGGCCGAGGAGTACCGCCGCAACCCTCCAGGCGGCGACGGGTCTCTCCCGACCGATCCAGCCCCGCTGGGTGACGACGCCTACTACGAGCCGCTGCACGCGCTGGCCGCCAGGACCGCCTGCCGCGAGGCCAGGATCCTCCCCAGCGTCAGCTACGTGCCCGACGACCCGTCGACGACGAGCGTCGACGAGGAGACGTGCCTCGACGCCGAGGACTCGAGCGCCTGGATGCCGGTGATCATGACCTGCATCCACAACCGCGATCCGGGCGATCCGGACACGCACGGCGACACGAAGTGCGGTGACACCGCCTTCGGAGCGACGATCCCGCCGCAGTGCACGGGGCTCCTGGATCCGCCCAGCAACTTGATGGACCCCGAGTCGGATGGCGTCCCCGCCGATGCCGCGGGTAGCCCATACGTGGAGGTCCGCCTCTGCTACCGCTTCCAGACCCTGTTCGACTTCCAGTTCCTGCAGCTGGGCGACATCTGGCTTCAGCGGTCGCGAACGTTCACCGTCGCCTACTATCCGCCGCCCCCGACCCCCTCTCCGCCGCCCCAGCCGACCGCGCCGCCTCCCACGGAGGCGCCGACGGATACGCCGACGCCAACGCCCGAGCCGACCGCCTCGCCCACCGACACGCCGACCGCCACGCCGGAGCCGACCCCGGAGCCGACGCCGACGCCGACGCCGACCGATGAACCGACGGCGGCACCGGCATGAGGAAGGAACGCAGCCAGCGGGGACAGTCCATGGTCGAGTTCGCGCTCGTCGCGCCGCTCTTCACGATCACGCTGGCCGGGATCATCATCTTCGGCCTCGCCATCTTCTACCAGCAGCAGCTGAGCAACGCTGCCCGCGAGGCAGCCCGCTACGCCTCCATCCACAGCGCCTCCTCCCAGTGCCCCACGAGCTCGTGGATCGAACCGGAACCGAACCGGCTTCCGGACGATTACTTGATCAACAACCGCTGCGATCCTCCTGACCTGAAGTGGCCGCTGATGACGGCGCATGCGCGCTCGAAGGTATTCGGCCTTGACCGCTCCGACGTCCACTTCGCGGCCTGCTGGTCGGGCTACTGGGAGGTGGACCAGGTCACGGGCGTCGAGCTCTGGGATGCCGGGCCGATCGACGCCGATGGGCAGCCGAACGAGTTCCGGGACTGCACGATCGGCGGCGTGGATCCCCGCACGAGCGCGGCTGCCATCCCCTGTCCGCCGCCCGTGACCGTCGACGGAGCGAACCCCGGAGAGGGGGACGATCAGGCCAGCAACCTCGCCCATTCCAATCTCTCAACCACCAACCAGGTGACGATCTACGCCTGTTACCAGTGGTCCCCGCCGTTCCTGAGCTCGTTTACGGGCGGGCCGATCACGATGCGCGCGGTCGTCACCGAGGCGATGCAGCACCAGCAGTGAGGAGCAGTCACATGACGCCCAGCAACAGAGACGCCTCTTCGGGCGGTCAGGTCCTGATCATCGTCGCGTTCGCGATGCTGGCACTGATGGCCATCGGCGCGATCGTCGTCGATCTTGGGCTCTCCTGGATGCTCAGGCGTCACGAGCAGAACGCGGTCGACCCTGCCTCCATCGCCGCCGCCTCGTTCATCGAGGACAACAGCAGCCCGTTAGATCCCAACGACCCGGCCTGGCCGAAGATGTACGTCGCCGCCTGCTTCTATGCCAAGCAGAACGGGTTCTTCACCGAAGACACCGACGCCTGCGACGCTGCCCGCTCCGCGGGCGACCTCCAGGTGCAGTGGCCGCCGCAGTCGGGCGACTTCGAGGGCAACCTCGGCATGGTCCAGGTGATCATCACCGCCGATCACCCGTCCTTCTTCGGACGCATCCTGGGGCGTGATACGGCGACGGTCACGAGCCACGCCGTCGCGGCCCGCGAGAAGACCAGCGCCAACTCCAACTCGCTCGTCGCGCTGGACCCGGTGAGCTGCGCGGCCGGGAAGACCCACGGGAACGGGACGGTCACCATCGAGCCCGTGACGAACCCCGACACCCTCGAGCCCTTCAACGGCGGCTACGTCCACATCAACTCGTCGTGCAGCCCGTCGGGCAACTACGACAACCAGTGCGGCAGCGGCGACGGGGCGTTCCACCAGGGCGGCAATGCCGGGACCGAGATCATCGCTCCGATGATCTACATCAAGGGGACCTGCAAGGAGGCCGGCGGAAGCGTGGCGAGCCCGGTGACGGAAGGCTCGCACCGCACGCCGGATCCAATGGCGCGGCTACGCGGCCCGCGTCAGCAGGAATACCCGGCGGGCCACTGTCCGACATTGCAGGCCGGAATGATCACCTACGAGGAGGAGACTCCGACCTCGGGGGTCTGCTCCTGGAGCAAGAAGGACACGACTATCACCCTCACCCCCGGGGTCTACTGGGGCGGCTGGGACTTCAAGGGTCAGAACGTGACGGTCAAGCTGGAGCCGGGGATCTACATCATCGCGGGCGGTGGCGTGTCGATCGCCGGCGGGGCGGAGGTCGACAGCACGCCGGCGGCGATCGGGGGGGATCCGAACCCGGCGACGGATCCGGCCCGGATCATGGTCTTCAGCACCGACAACACAACCGATGCCGCCTGTGCCTCCTCCACGGATGCGCGGTGCATCCAGGGCCAGATCAAGATGTCCGGTCAGTCGAGCCTGCGGATCTGGGGGCTGGACTCGGGGCCGTGGAAGGGGATGCTGATGTGGCAGGACCGCCACGGGCGGAACCCGACCGCGCCCATCGATCTGGTCGGCCAGGGCGTGCTCGACCTGGCGGGAACCATCTACGCCCCCAAGGCGCACGTGAAGATCACCGGTAACGGGGAAGCGGAGGGAACGCGCCTGGCGGTCCAGGTCATCTCCTGGACGTGGGACATCGGCGGGAACGGGGACCTCTACATGCCGTACGACCCGGCCGGGCTGTACCACTTCGTCCAGCAGGGCCTGGTGGACTGACCCCGTGCAGAACGGAGCGCGCGCTCGGGCCGGGGCTGAAAGGCTGACCGCAAGGTCCGGCCACTAGCCTCTGGTTTCCAGGACCGACCGGGGGATCCCGGCGTTGCCCGCTCGCACCGCAGAGGATGCCGCAGGGTAGCCAGGCCCGGGGAGCTGGTACTAACGTACCGCTCCCCGCTCCGCTGGTCGGCCGGGGGAAGGCAAGCAGTTGTTCGTGTCGCAGTCTCCGCGTTGCCCGGTTGCTGCG
>CAYXZN010000019.1:14178-17243 GCA_964469325.1 uncultured Steroidobacteraceae bacterium | reverse complement strand
CGGTTCCGTAGTCGAAGACGCTGAAGATGTTGGGGTGGTTGAGGGCCGCCGCGGCGCGGGCCTCCTGGCGAAAGCGGGCCGCGAAGCCGGCATCGGTGCCGAACTGCTCGCGCAGCAGCTTGACCGCCACCTCGCGACCGAGCTGCTCGTCGACCGCGCGCCAGATGGTCGCCATGCCGCCCTCGCCGAGCGCCCCGGTGATGCGGTAGCGTCCCCCGACCAGGCTCCCGATCATCTCCATGCCCTGCGGCCTCCTGAGCTCTCGGCTGCTCGGGACGCGCCGCGACGCGCCCGGCTGGCGGTCAGTCTCGCAGGTCGAGGCTGCGGATGTAGGCCCGGAATTCGTCGGCCATCTCCGACTCCAGGCCGACCGCCACGTTCGCCTTCAGCCAGCCGATGCGGGTGCCGGCGTCGTGCCGTACCCCCTCGAATTGGTAGCCGAAGACCGGCTGCTCCTGCATCAGGGCCTTGATGGCGTCGGTGAGCTGGATCTCGCCGCCGGCGCCGCGTGGGGTCTGCTCCAGCAGGTCGAAGATGCGCGGGGTGAGGATGTAGCGCCCCAGCACCGCCAGGTCGGACGGGGCGTCGTCGACCGCCGGCTTCTCGATCAGGTCGCCGATCTCGTACAGGCGCCCCTCCTCGCGCCGGGTGGCGATCACCCCGTAGCGCCCGACCTCTTCGCGCGGGACGCGCTGCACGGCGATCACCGATCCGCGGTGCGTGCGGTAGGTGTCGACCAGCTGCTTGGTCACCGGCTCGCCGCTGGGGTTCAGCATGACGTCGTCGCTCAGCAGGACGGCGAACGGCTCGTCGCCCACGAGCTCCTTGGCCATCAGCACCGCGTGGCCCAGCCCCAGCTGCTCCTTCTGGTGCACGAAGGCGATCGGCCCCGTTTCGGTGATGCGGCGAACGGTGCGCAGCGTCTCGATGTCGCCGCGCTCCTCCAGCCAGCGCTCGAGCTCAGGGGCGGCGTCGAAGTGGTCCTCGATCGCGCTGCGGCCGCTGGCGATGACGATGATGATCTGCTCGATCCCCGAAGCGTAGGCCTCCTCGACCGCGTACTGGATGATCGGTCGGTCGACGAGGGGGAGGATCTCCTTGGGGATCGATTTGGTCGCCGGCAGGAAGCGGGTCCCGAATCCGGCGGCCGGCAGGACGGCCTTTCTGACGCGCACGATGGTGGTACTGCCCTCCGGTATCAGCTGCAGGGCGCACGCCGGCAGGGCGTTGCCCTGGGTGCGATCCGATGCACGGGGAGGGCCAGTATACCGCCGCCCGGAGGTAGACCACCGCGGCCGGTCCCGATCCGCGCGGAGGGCGGCTACAATCGGTTCGCCCACCCTAACCCCCGTCGAGGCGCTCGACCGATGCTGAAGAAGCTGAGCCGGATCGTCCGCGTTCCGAGCAGCGACCCGCGGATGACGTACATCAGCCGTCCGCTGCCTCGCGACCTGGCCGACGAGGACGTTGTGGCGGCCCTCGAGCTGGCGCTCTCGCGCGACGCCGACCCGCGCTTCCTGGCCGAAACCCTGCCGCCGGCGCTGCGCGAGGTCACCGGTCGGGACTACCAGGTGCTGGACCGGTCGACGCGCGACGTCACCGGCGCGTACCGCAAGCTGCTGTACATGATCCGCGACGGGGACGTGGGGCGCTGGCGCGGCTACGATGCCATGGCCTACCCCCTGCTCGCGCCATCGGCCAAGACCGAGGAGACACGCGAGGCGATCGCCGAGGGCGATGCCGCGGGGGAGGGCTCCGAGCCGGTCGGGGCCCGCTGGCGCGAGGCGCTCGGTTCGGGATCGGCGCCGCCGCCGGGCCGCGGCTGGCCCCGCGGACGAGGCTGAGGCGGAGGCGCGAGGCATGGGCCGGCAGAACGTCCCGCGCGACCAGTGGCTGGAGCTGGGCTACGAGTGCCCCCGCTGCGGGGAGCAGATCGGCGAGGAGCACGTCTACTCCTGGCGGCCGATGCCGGAGGACCCAAAGCTGCTGCTGCTGTACTGTCCCAACTGTGGGGATCGGATCGAGATCAACCACATCTGAGATCGGCGGACCAACGGGGGCGAAAGGAGAAGCGACGTGGACCTGCTCGGGAGAGTCGACGCCGTCATCGACGCGCGGCACCTGCTCAACCATCCCTTCTACCAGGCGTGGCGCGAGGGGACGCTGCCGCGCGAGGCGCTGCAGGACTACGCGCGGCAGTACTACGCCTTCGAGTCGACCTTCCCGCGCATCCTGTCGGGCCTCCACGCCCGGACCGAGCGGGCCGACCTGCGGCAACTGATCCTCGACAACCTGTGGGACGAGGAGCACGGAGAGACGAACCACGCCGAGCTGTGGCTGCGCTTCGCGGAGGGGATCGGCGTCGACCGTGAGTCGGTGCGGAGCGCGGAGCGGACGCCGGAAACCGAGGCTCTGCTGGACCTCTACCGACGCCTGGTCGCCGATGCTCCGGTGGCGGCGGGGATCGCCTCGGTCTACGCCTACGAGCGGCAGGTGCCGCAGGTCGCGCAGGCCAAGATCGACGGGCTGAAGACGAACTACGGCGTCGACGACCCGCGCACGCTGGCCTTCTTCGAGACCCACGCGCAGCTCGACATCGAGCACTCCGACGCGGAGCGGCGGATGGTGCGCGAGCTCGGGGAGGGCGCCGAGGAGGCGGTCCTGGACGCGACGCGCGAGGCGACCGACGCGTGGTGGCGCTTCCTGGACGGGGTGATGCCGAAGGTGGCCGCCACGGCTTGAGGCTCTGGGAGTGGTGGCGCCCCCACGGGGAGTCGAACCCCGGTCTCCACCTTGAGAGGGTGGTGTCCTAGGCCGCTAGACGATGGGGGCGGGGATCGGAGGATACCAGCCACCGTGGGAATCGGCTAATGGGGCGGCGAGCCCCGCGACCGGCGTGGATTGGCGCCCCCAGCCGGATTCGAACCGGCGATCTCCACCTTGAAAGGGTGGCGTCCTAGGCCTCTAGACGATGGGGGCTCGCTCGCTTCATCCTACCGCGCCCGAACGCAGCCTGTATCTGGGTGAGTTGCCCCGCTGGCGAGCCGATGGGCGAGCGTGAGCGG
>CAYXZN010000019.1:0-14078 GCA_964469325.1 uncultured Steroidobacteraceae bacterium | reverse complement strand
GTGGGCGGGCCGAGGTCAGACGACGAAGAGCAGCGCCATCACCAGCGCAACCGCCAGCGAGCCGGCGGCGAGCACGAACATCAGCCCCCCGGCCAGGGCGATTCCCATCGCCCTCCCCTGCCGATTGGCGCGGGCCTCGCGGGTCGACCATGACCAGGCACGGGCGAAGACGAAGAGGCCGACGACGCAGGCCACCGCCGCACTGGCGAGGATGGCCCAGATCGACAGGCTCGGGTCGCCGGAGATCAGGCCCAGCGCGACCGCTCCCGCGGCCAGCAGCAGCACCACCACGGCAGCGATCAGGGTCCGGAAGAAGGGATGCATTGCCGCGCGGATTCTAGTCGCAGCGGGACGGGCGCCGGCGGTACGCAACTTGCTCCCGAGCGAGCAAGCGGCACCCGAAGATACGAGGAGACGCCAGATGGCGGACGAAAACGGGAACATGAGCGTCCGCGAGGCGGGGCGGAAGGGCGGCAAGACGACACGGTCCCGGTACGGAGCCGAGTTCTACCAGGAGATCGGCCAGAAGGGCGGTCGCACCGTCAGCGAGCGGTACCCGCACGAGCACTTCCAGCAGATCGGTCGCAAGGGCGGCAGGAAGGTGGCGGAGCTGATCGACCGCGCCAAGCGGATCGACCAGCAGGAGCAGGGGAGCCTGAACCCTCAGCGGTCGACCGAGTAGCGCTCCTCGCGCCACGGATCGGCGTCGTTGTGGTAGCCGTTTCGCTCCCAGAAGCCGAGCTGGTCGTCCGCGGTGAGCTCGACGCCCCGGAGCCACTTCGCGCTCTTCCAGAAGTACCGGCCGGGCACGATGGCGCGCAGCGGGAAGCCGTGGTCGGGCTCCAGCGGCCGGCCGTCGTAGTTCCACGCCAGCAGGCACTGCGGATCCATGGCGGCCTCCAGCGGGACGTTGGAGGTGAAGCCGTACTCGGAGTGGAAGATCACGAACCTCGCGCTGGGCTTCAGCCCCGCCGCCTCCGCGATGTGGCTGAACGGCACCCCCTCCCAGGTGGTGTCGAGCTTCGACCAGCGCGTCACGCAGTGCACGTCCAGCGTCACCTCGGCCCGCGGCAGCTGGCGGATCTCGGCCCACTTCAAGGTGAACGGCTGCTCCACCTCGCCCCAGACCCGCAGGTCCCAGCCCGACAGGTCGCCGTAGTCGGGGACGCGGCCGAAGTGGAGGACCGGAAACTTGTCGGTCAGGACCTGCCCGGGAGGGATGCGCTTCGCGATCTCCGGGTCGCCGACCGGCTTCTGCCAGCGGAAGACCATGCGTGGAGCGTGGCGTAAGCCGTGGGGTTCGGTCAAGGCCGATCCCCGTTTCATGTTTACCACCGGGGTGACTGAAACTCGGCGCGAGCCGGATTTCCCGGGCGCTGTCAGCACTGCCAGTGGTAAGACGCCGCCTGTGAAGCGCTCCACGCGCGCTGTCAGCGCCTCCAGGAATATGACGGCCGGTCAACGGCGGACATCGGGCCTCTAGACTCCACGGCCTGATGGCTGCACCACCCTCCGCCGCCTTCTCCGACTTCGCCGATGTCGCCGATGCCGTGGCCGCCACCCGCAGCAAGCTGCGCAAGCGCGAGCTGCTGGCCGGCTTCCTGAAGCGTCTCGACGATGGCGACCTGGGCCGCGCCTGCACCTTCTTCGCCGGACGGCCCCTCCCCGGGGCCGAGGAGAAGCTGGGCCTGGGATGGGTCCAGCAGGCGGCGGCGCTGGCCGCCGCGTCGGGCGCCGATGGCGAGGCGATGAACGCCAGCTACCTGCGCCACTCCGACTTCGGCGACGTGGCCGCCGAGCTGCTGGCCGGGGCGGCTCCGCAGGCGCCTCGCCTCACCCTGGCCGATGTGGACCACACCTTCCGGGCCATCGCCGCGGCCGGCTCCGCGGACGAGCGAACCGCACTGTTCGCCGGCCTCTTCCGACGCTCCACGCCGGCAGAGGCGCGCTACGTGGCGCGGATCGCCGCGCGCGAGATGCGGATCGGCCTGCGCGAGGGGCTGCTGGAGGAGGCGATCGCGGCCGCCTTCGACGCGGAGCCCGCGTCGGTGAGGCGCGCCCTCATGCTGGTGGCCGACCCCGGTGAGACGGCGCTGCTCGCCCGATCGGGCCGCCTGGGCGACGCGCACCTGCGGCTGGGCCGCCCGATCCGCTTCATGCTGGCATCCCCGGTCGCTGATGCCGAGGAGGTGGTGCGCCGAGTGGGCGACGAGGCGTGGATCGAGGACAAGTACGACGGCATCCGGGCCCAGCTGCACCTGACCGGCGACGGACCACGCCTCTTCAGCCGGGACCTGAACGACATCACCGCCAGCTTCCCGGAGATCGCCGACGCGGTTCGAGGGCTGCCGGAGCGCGCCCTGCTCGACGGCGAGCTGGTCCCGTACCGCGCGGGCGCGGTGCTCGACTTCGCCAGCCTCCAGACTCGCCTCGGCAGGGTCCGCCCCGGCCCGGAGCTGGTGGCCGAGGTGCCGGTGGTGCTGGTCGCCTTCGACGTGCTGCACCTCGACGGGCGCGACCTGCTCGACCTGCCGCTGCGCGAGCGGCGGGCGGCGCTGGAGGGGCTGCAGCTGCCGGAGCGGACCTCCGAGCGGCTGCTGGAGGCGCATCTGGCGAGCGCGCGAAACGCAACCGAAATCGATGCGCACTTCGACGACGCGAGAGACCGCCGCAACGAGGGGCTGATGATCAAGGACCCGGCATCGGCCTACCAGCCGGGACGCCGGGGGCTGGGATGGCTGAAGCTGAAGCGGGCGCTGGCGACCATCGACTGCGTGGTGGTGGGCGTCGAGTGGGGGCACGGGAAGCGGCGCGGGGTGCTCTCCGACTACACCTTCGCGGTCCGCGAGACCGGAGGAGATCGGCTCCTGACCATCGGCAAGGCCTACACCGGGCTGACCGACGCGGAGATCGCGCAGATGACGGAGCACTTCAAGGCGATCACCCTCAAGGACTTGGGGCGCTACCGCAGCGTCCATCCCGAGGTGGTGGTGGAGGTGGCCTTCGACCGCATCCAACGCAGTGCCCGCCACCGCTCCGGCTTCGCGCTCCGCTTCCCGCGCATCGTCCGCATCCGGGACGACAAGGGGGTCGACGAGATCGACGACCTGGCGGAGGTGGAGCGGCTGTTCGAGGCACAGGCCTCCGGCCGGATCCTGCTCGCCACCGGCGTGGCCGGCGAGACCGAGCGAATCGCCGCCAGCGGTGCGGTCCACTGAGGGTACGGTGCGCGCAATGAACGACGACCTGCCCGAGCACGTCCGCCGTAACCGCGAGCACTGGAACGAGAACGCCGCCGAGTACGCCGGCCCCGGAGCCGCGAGCTGGGCGTCCGACGAGCCAAGCTGGGGCATCTGGGGCGTGCCGGAGTCCGAGCTGCACGTTCTGCCCGATGCCCTGGAAGGCCGCGACGTGGTGGAGCTGGGGTGCGGGACCGCCTACGTCTCGGCCTGGCTGGCGCGGCGCGGGGCGCGGCCGGTGGGGATCGACAACTCACCGGCCCAGCTGGAGACCGCGCACCGGCTCCAGCGCGAGCACGGTCTCGAGTTCCCGCTGCTGCTCGGCAACGCCGAGACGCTGCCGTTCCCCGACGCGAGCTTCGACCTGGCGATCAGCGAGTACGGCGCCAGCATCTGGGCCGACCCGTACCGCTGGGTCCCAGAAGCGGCGCGCGTTCTGCGGCCCGGCGGGGAGCTGATCTTCCTGGTCAACGGCACGCTGCTCATGCTGTCGGTGCCCGACACCGAGGCTGAGGGCCCGGCCACCGAGCGGCTGCGGCGCCCCTACTTCGGGATGCACCGCTTCGAGTGGCCCGACTCGCCCGGGGTCGAGTTCCACCTCGGCTACGGGGACTGGATCCGGCTGCTGCGCTCGAGCGGCTTCGAGGTGGAGGACCTGGTCGAGCTGCGACCACCGGAGGGCTCCACCACCGGCTACGGCTTCGTGACCCTGGAGTGGGCGCGCCGATGGCCTTGCGAGCACGTCTGGAGGGCTCGCCGGCGCTGACCGGGAGAGGCGCCTGCTCTGTCGGCTGGCGAGCGCCTGCTACAGTTCACTCACCCATGGACCAGTTCGGACCCGCCCCCACCACCCGGCTGCCGGTTGACGTCTACACCGCCGCGTACCGGGTCAGCGGCCTGATCCTGTCGCGGTTCCAGCGCGTTGCCGACGTGCTCAACCTGCTGGGCTCGACGCACCTCGTGGTCGAGGAGGCCGCCATCGTGGAGCTGGCGCGGCCCAAGCGGGCCAGCCGCTTCCCGGTCGTCCACGTCGCACTGGCGGAGATCCTGGTGCTCGCCTCCGACCACGAGCCGGACAGCCGGCCCGAGATGCGGATCGAGAAGCGGGCGGTGCGCGCCGAGGTGGCGGTGCCGCCGCTGCGCCTCGCCGGGGCGATCCACGTCCCGCACGGGGGCCGGGCGATCGATGGCTTCCTGAACGCCGGTGACCGCTTCCTGCCGATGACCGACGTCGCCGTCCGCTGCGCCTCGGGGCCCGGCCTCGACCGCCAGGCGGCCGCCCTGGCGGTCCAGCGCGACCGGGCGCACCTGGTGATGGTGGCCGAGGACGAGCGACCCGACCAGCTGCTGGCCGAGGTGCTCGACGAGCAGACGGCCCAGGAGTGGCTCACCCCCGAGCGGGAGCCGATCGGCTAACCGACTGGCGCCTGGCCGACTGCCGCCTGCACCACGGCCGCCACCCGCCCGGCGTCGAGCCGCTGGACGCGCCCGACGCGCTGCGCCCACCACGGCGCGTTGTCGGTGGTGATCACCTCCACCTCGGGCTCCTCGAGGGCGATCCGGCTCGATGAGCGGGGAAAGGCGACCGCTGCCTCGACCGGCAGCTGGGCGCCAAGCTTCGCGGCCGCCCAGCGCGCGACGGCCCCTCGCAGCTGGAGGGCCTCATAGCCGGGATCGGTGCGGCAGGTGATCCACCCGTCGCGGCCGCCGGCCTGGTACTCCCAGCGCCTGCCGCGCAGGCGGTACCGCCCGTGCCAGGTGCGCACCGCCACCGCCCGCACCCCCGGCGGGCCGACCAGCAGCGCGTCGGGCTGGTGCTCCAGGCCGTCCAGCCGAGGTCGGAGCACCAGCCACCAGCTGTCGTCGACGGCGGGCGCGAGGAGGCTCACGAGCTCGTCGGGGCGCCAGTCAGCCGCTCCCGGCTCCACGCGGCGGACGAGCAGCGCGGCGCCGATGCCGAGCCCCAACGGGGCGCCGAGCGCGAGAGCCGCGAAGCCACCCGCCGACAGGGCGGGGCCGCTGGCGACCAGGATGGCGGCGCCCAGGCCGGCGACGGCCATGCCGATCGGCGCCGCCAGCGGACCCCAGCCGCGCCCCCCGCCGCCCTGCTGGGCTTCGATCACCCGCATCGGCCCACCCACTCCGGCGGTGCTAGGCTCCGCCGATGGCGACCCGGATGCGCGCCCGTCTCGTCTCCGCCGGCGACTCCGAGGGACTTCGGATTGAATCGCTCAGCGCGGATGGCTACCGGATCGAGCTCGACGCCGTGGCGACGGCCGGCGAGGCGGTGGGACCGATGGAGCTGGTGCTGGCGGCGCTCGCCGGCTGCACCGGCATGGACGTGGCGAGCATCCTGCGCAAGAAGCGGCAGCCCCCGGACGGCTACGAGCTCGAGCTGATCGGCGAGCGGGCGACGGAGCACCCGAAGGTCTTCCGCCGCATCGTGGTCGAGCACGTGGTCAGCGGGGAGGTGGAGCCCGAGACGTTGCGCCGTTCGGTGGAGCTGTCGGCGACCCGCTACTGCCCGGTGAACGCGATGCTGGGCGCCTCGGTGGAGATCGAGCACCGCTACCGCCTCCGTCGTCCCGGCGCGGCCGAGACGAGCGCCTCGGTCGTCACCCTGCGGCCCCCGAGCACCTGAGGGTCCGTCCCTCACCGCGCGTCGATCAGCTCCCGGGGGCGCTCCAGCGCCACCTCCACGGCGGCCGCGAAGCTCTCGATGTCGAACGGCTTCTCGACGATGGGCCCCAGCGGCGCCAGCTCGGCCAGCCGCTCGCGGGCGGCGGCGCTGACGAAGACCACCGGGATCCCGGGCCAGGCGGAGCGGAGCAGCTCGGTGATGTCTCCGCCGTCGCCGTCGGGGAGCATGACGTCGATCACCAGCAGGTCCGGCAGCGCCAGGTCCATCAGGTCGCCCAGCTCGACGATCCGCGCGCAGGTGATGACGCTGTAGCCGAGGTCGCGCAGGACGTCCGCCTCGAGGGCGGCGATGGGCGGGTCGTCCTCGAGCACGTAGGCGCGCAGGGTGCGGTCCGGCTCCTCGCGCGGCGGGGGATCGGAGGCGGGCGGGTGTGGGAAGCGGCTGCTGTGGGTCACGCGGCCAGCCTATGCCGCGTGACCCGGAGGGCAATGGCCGCATCTGCCCGAAAGGGGTGGTACGAGCGGGGTACCTTTCTCCCTCGCCGTAACGCTTGCGATCGAGGTGTATCCTCACGGCCCGGCCGAATGGAGACCCCGGACGGGCACACCGGGGCGGCGGTCGAGCACGAGGCAGATCCTATGGCGCGTTCGATGTGGCGGGGGGCCATCCAGTTCGGGCTGGTCACCATCCCGGTCAAGCTGTACCGGGCGACCGAGGAGAGCGGGATCGGCTTCAACCTGCTCCACGCCACCTGCCTGAACCGGATCCAGATGAAGATCTACTGCCCCTACCACGACGAGGTGATCCCGCGCTCGGAGACGGTCCGCGGCTACGAGTGGTCGAAGGGCAAGTACGTGGTGGTGACCGACGAGGACATCGAGTCGGTGCCGCTGAAGACGCTGCGCGCGATCGAGATCGAGCTGTTCGTGGACGCGCGCCGGGACGCGCACGGGGCGCAGTTCGTGAAGCAGGCCTACTACCTCGAGCCGGAGGCGGTCGGACGCAAGGCGTTCTACCTGCTCAAGTCGGTGCTGGCCGATGCGGGCAAGACCGCCATCTGCAAGATCGTGCTGAAGGACCGCGAGCAGCTCGCCGCCCTGAACCCCTACGCCAGGACCATGCTGCTCACGACGCTCCACTGGCCAGACGAGGTTCGGGCGATGGACGAGCTGGAGCTGCCCGAGGCCGAGGTCGAGTTCAAGCCGGCGGAGCGCAAGATGGCCGAGCAGCTGGTTGCCAGCATGACAGGCGACTTCTCAGCCGATGACTACCACGACGACTACCGCCAGGCGCTGATGGCGGTCATCGAGGCCAAGGTGAGCGGCGAGGTCCGCGAGCCGGCGCAGCGCGAGGAGCCGACCAAGATCGGCGACCTGATGGCAGCCCTCGAGGCGAGCGTCGCCGAGGCGCGCCAGCGCCGCCGGGAGACGCCGGCGGAGGCCGCCGAGCCGGCGCCGGCACCTCGCGCCCGACGTCGCAAGACCGCCTGACGTCGACGTCGGTGGGGTGAGCTCCGACCAGCTCCGCTTCCCGGTCGAGCCCGAGCTCCCCGAGCGACGGCTTCCCACCCGCCTGGCGACGATGCAGCCGACGCCGGTCGACGCGCCGTTCGACGATCCCGGCTACCTGTTCGAGCCGTGGTGGCCCGGCGCCCGCGCCCTCGCCTTCGTGGAGGCCGGCTTCGTCCGCCTCCAGGTGGAGCAGCTCGCCGATCCGCACCTCGCGTTCCCGGAGCTCGCGGACCTGCCGGTGCAGCTGATGAGCGACGCGGTCGTGCTGGACGGGACTCTGCTGGTCCTCGATGCCGAGGGTCGGCCCGACCCGCAGCGGCTGCGCGCACGGCTGGCCGGCGGACGGCGGCAGGGGATCGCCGCGTTCCTGGCGGCCGACCTGCTCTACCTCGAGGGCCGCTCACTGCTGCGCACCCGCTACGCCGCTCGCCGCCAGCGGCTCATCGCGGTCCTCCGCGACGGCGACCGCGTGGCGGTGGGGCGCGGCTACCGGCGGGACGGGACGCTGGTGGGCGAGGCGCTGGCCGCGCTCGGCCTGGAGGCGCTCTCCGCGCGCGCGCTCGACGCCCGCTACCGCTCGGGTCCCTCCCGCGGCGCCTGGGTGCGGGCCCCCATCCGTGCCGTCCGGCCGCCGGGCGTGCGCCCGACGCTGGCCCTCATCCAGCGGCTGCCGCTGGAGGTCGACTGACCGACTTCGGATCTCCGGATGGCCGTCAGCGGGCGGGAAGGTGCGGCGCCAGCAGCCATGGCCACGCGACGTCGGGCAGGAGGTGCTCGGCCCACGGGATGAGCCCGTCGAGGGGCACGCGCCGGAAGGCGGCGATGTCGAACACCGCCCCTGGCAGCTGGGCGGGGACCATCGGCATCGGGTCGCCCCTGACCAGCTCCGCCAGCAGCAGCGTGCGGTCCAGCTCCTCGCCCCAGTGGCGACGCAGCAGCGCCGCCACCTCCCAGGTCAGCCCGAGGTCGCGCCGGGTGCGGAGCGCCGCGTCGAGCGTCTGGCGGGCCGCCGCCTCTTCTCCGGCCAGCGCCAGCGCCAGCGCCCGCACCGGCTCGCTCTCGTACTCGTCGGGCCGCAGCGGCTCGCCCAAGGCGAGCCGGGCGAGCAGCCGGTGCAGCTCGAGGTCGTGCTCCGCCACCTCTACCAGATCGACTCCCTGGATGTCGATCGGTCGTGGCCAGGAGGTGACGAAGCCGGTGTGGCGATTGGTGAGCAGCGCCAGCCGGTAGGCCCGGTCCGCGGCATCGGCCTCGCCGACCGACTCGAGCACGGCGGCCGCGTTGACCTGCTCGCGCCCCGCCGAGGAGCCGTAACGGACCGCCTGGTCGGCGGCGTGGCTCGCGCAGGGCGCGTCGCCGGCGTCGCGGCACAGCAGCGCGAGGTTCGCCCAGCTCTCGGCGTCGCCGGGGTTGTGCGCCACCGCCCGCCGCGCGGCGGCTGCGGCAGCCTGCCGGTCGCCCAGGACCGCCGCGGCGATCGCCAGCGCCTTGGGGTGCATCGGGTGCCACGGGTCGAGCCGCTCGGCGCGGCCGAAGGCGGCGCGCGCCTCGCCCCAGCGTCCCTCGATGCTCTCCGCCACGCCGCCCGCGTACGAGATGGCCGCCGCGTCTCCGAGGAGCATGGCCAGCACCAGCGCCGAGCCGGCCAGCAGCCCGCCGCGGGCGAGCGGTCCGGGCAGGCGGCGCGGCCGCCAGTCGACCGCCCCCGCGCCCTCCAGGGCCAGCGCGGCCAGCAGGATCACCAGCAGCACGAAGCCCGGCAGGAAGGTGAGATCCTCGAAGAGCGACGACACTCCGAAGCCGATCAGCACCGCGGAGGCGGCCCGGCCCGGCCACGATCGCTGCCGCCACGGGCCGGCAACCCACAGCAGGGCCGCGAACAGCGCCAGCCCCGCCACCAGCCCGACCAGGCCGGCGTCGCCCAGCAGGCCGAGCGGGACGTTGTGGGAGTGGGGCTGGTGGACGGGGAAGCTGAACGCCGGGGCGGCCGCTTGGCGGGCGAACGGCATGGCCCCCGGGCCCAGCCCCAGCAGTGGGTCAGTCGCCACCGCGGCCAGCGTGTCGCGCCACAGGAAGCCGCGGTAGATGAGCGAGGTGACGGCCCCCAGTCGCGGCAGCAGGGTGAGC
This sequence comes from uncultured Steroidobacteraceae bacterium, assembly GCA_964469325.1. Taxonomy (GTDB): domain Bacteria; phylum Chloroflexota; class Limnocylindria; order QHBO01; family QHBO01; genus CAYXZN01. Next base: position 4,560 of record CAYXZN010000019.1, on the reverse strand, counting down.
AGCAGCGGTACCGAGAGCACAAGCAGGCCGGCGGCGAGCGCCGCGTGCCGCGCGGTGAGGCGCCGGGGACGGCGAACGTGGCGCAGCAGGGGCGCCGCCAGCACCAGGCCGGCCACGCCGATTGCCAGCCACGCCGAGCGCGAGCCCGAGAGGACGGTGAGCGGGACCCCCACCGCCAGCAGGCCGACCTGGACGAGGCGACGGAGTGCGCCGGGCGGAAGCAGCAGGGTGAGCGGGAGCGTGGCCAGGATGACGAACGGCGGCACGGCCACGCCGCCGAAGGCCGAGCCGTCCGCCCCGAGCCGCGCCGGAGGCAGCAGGCCGGGCCCCTCGGCCAGCAGCCACTGCACCCGGCGCGGCAGCATCACCGCCAGGCTGCCGGCCGCGAGCAGCAGCACCGGCAGCGACACGGCCGCCGCCGTCCAGGCCGGCCGGCGGCGGAGGGTGAGCAGCGCGAGCGGCAGGGCGACGGCGAAGCCGACCACGGCGCCCAGCGAGCGGATGGAGAGCCCCACGTTCCAGGCGCTCAGCGAAGCGACGCCGAACACGACCAACAGCGCCAGGACGGGCAGGTCGATCCGCGTCCGCGGCAGCGAGGCGCCGCGGCGCAGTGCCGCGTACAGCACCAGCACGCCGCCGAGCGCGGCCAGGTGCAGGACGAGCTGGAGCGCCGGCTCCCAGAGCGGGGCGTCCCAGGCGAGGTAGCCGAACAGCAGGACGACGACCGCAATGACGGCGAGCTCCGCGGGCGGTGGGCGGCGCGGCCCGGCCTCCGGTGCCTCGCCGCTCATGCTGGGCGCGCGCACCAGTCGGTCGGGCGGGTCGTCAGACGGTCCTGCGGGCGTCGTCGTTCTCCATCAGCGCCAGCGCGCGGGCCAGCTTCGAGGCCGGCTGGGCGAGCAGCCCCGGCACCGCCGCCAGCGCGGCGTCCACCTGAGCGGCGAGGTGCTCGACCTCCGCTCCCAGCTCCAGCTCGACGTCGCGCAGCGTGGCCAGCTCCTCGCCGGCCGCCAGCACCACCGCCTCGTCCAGGCTCAGCACGCCCACCGCTCGGTCGTCGAGCAGCGCCTCACGCTCGACCCGCCGCTGCCGCAACCGCAGGCGCTCGACGAGGGGCGCCAGTCCGCCCGCCAGCTGGGCGAGGAAGGCGCGCGCGGGGCTGTCAGGCCAGTCTCGTGGGTCGAGGCCATCGGTCGCCGGTCCCTCGACCTCCGGCCGGCGGTGCAGCGCGCCGCCGCCGCCCTCGGCGGGTCCCTTGAGCGAGACCAGGTACTCCCGCTCACGGTGCCGCAGCCGGCAGGCCCAGCCGGCCGCCGCGAGCCGCCCGTCGCCGGTGTCGAGGTACCGGTCCAGCTCGTCGTAGCCGTGCGTCGCGCCGAGCCGCAGCGGGCCGAGCGCCTCCACCTGCGCCAGGCGCGTGAACGCCTCGCCGGCGGCGCTGTACTTCAGCTCGACCTCGACCCGGCCGCCGTGCGCCCGGGGCGCCGCCTCCTCACGCCTCACCGGTCGGTCCTCGGTACTGGTCGGCGGCTTCCGCGAGCGTCCGCCCCACCAGCTCCCGGAGCTCGGGCGGCTCCAGCACCTCGACCGCCTCGCCCCACGACAGGACCCATGGCCGGATCTCGACGATGCCCGCCACCGTCACCTCCATCTCGACGCCGCCGCCGGGCAGGTCGCTGAGCCGCTGCGAACGGTGCCAGACCGACTCCTTCACCCGCCGTGCCACGTTCGGGGCGAAGCGCAGCACGACGCGCACCGGCGGCGTGGAGTCGGCCGACCAGATCCCCCACGAGTGGGCGAGGAACGCGTCGGGATCGAAGTCGGCCGGGATCTCGTACCGGTCCAGCGTCAGCACCGCCTGCCGGATGCGCTCGATCTTGTAGGTGCGGAGCGCATCGGCCCCCTCGTCGAAGCCGATCAGGTACACCGAGCGACCCGCCGCCCACGGCTCCAGCAGGTAGGGGCGAACGCGGGTCTGCTTTGGCTCGCCGCTCCCCGGCTCGTACCGCAGCTCGACCACCCGGCCTTCCGCCCACCCGCGGGCGACGGTGGCGAAAACGCGGCTGAACGGCTCGTCGAGCTCCTGTGCGCCGATGGCCAGCACGCTGGCCGCCACGTGGCGGGCGATGGGCTGGGGGAGGGCATCGGCGATCTTGGTGAAGGCGCTGATCACGGCGGCGTCGTAGGCGTCGGACCAGCGGGCGATCAGGCGGCTGGCCAGGAAGAGGACGATCGCCTCGGGGACGGTCAGGTCGAGCGGTGGCAGGAAGAACTTGCGCTCGATCCCGTAGCGCCCGCGCCCGGCCTGGTAGATGGGCACTCCGAGCTCCTCGTCGAGCGCCCGGATGTCGCGGTAGATCGTGCGGGTGGTCATGCCGGTCAGGCGCGCGATCTCGGTCACCGGCACGCCCTGGTCGCCGGAGCTGCGCGAGTAGAGGATCGAGACCACCTTGAGCAGCCGGGCCAGCCGGTCGCGCTTTCGGCCGGCGTGGTCGTCTCCCTCCGCGGGCAGGGGCTGGGCCGGGGTCGCCTCCACCCGCGGATGATAGGGCCGATCAGGGCGACGATCGACCCGCCAGGATCGGCTCGAGGCTCGCCCTGACTGCCCGCCGGTCCTCGTCCCGGCTGATCCTGTCGGCCTCCTCGGCGACCTGACGGGCCGCCGTCGCCACCTCTCTCCTGCGGTCGGGCACCGCCTGCCAGATCGCCCTCAGCCCCTCCGCCACCTCGACGGCGACCGATGCGTTCTGGCCGCCGAAGCGCCGGATCTCGTCGAAGGCGATGGCGAGCATCTCCCCGAACGACGGCTGGGGGAGGATCACTCGCAGCCGCCCCTCACCGTCAAGGTACGAGCGGGGCGGCCCCTCCCGGCGCCCGATCTCGATCATCAGGTCGGTCAGCCGCAGCACGCAGTCGCGAGCGGTGGTGGGGTCGTTGATGCCGGGCGAGAGGGCCTTCACCGCCACGTCCGAGATCTCACGCAGGCCGAAGGAGACGTCCTGCTGCATGATCCGCTGCCGGCCGAACGATGCGTGCGGCCTCAGGCGATCTTCGAGCTGGCTCCCATCGCGCGCCCCCCATACCGTGAACAGCGGCAGTCCGGCATGCACCCAGTCGCCCGGTCTCGCCTCGACGCGGACGACCAGGTCCAACTCCCTTGCCACCTTCAGCAGGCCGTCGACGCTCACCAGCTGGAGGTAGCCGCTGTCCTCGGCGGCCACGGTGGTGGTGACGGCCTCGGGCAGAGCGTCCGACACGTCCGCCCGCACCTCGTCCCGCGCGAGCCGGTCATGCTGCCGGCGCAGCTCCTCCATCGTCTCGTCCGCGATGGCGGAGATGATGTGCGAGACCTGGAGGCGGCTGGCGATGCGGTGGATGAAGAAGATGAACATGCCCACGCCGAACAATGCGAAGACGATGGCGCCGCTGACCGACAGGGCCGGAACGAACGGGTCGCCTTCGTCCGCGCCGCGGACCGAGCGCAGCACGAGAATCGAGTAGGTGAAGGCGCCGATGAAGGTGCCGAGCACCAGCTGCGACGCCCGATCCCGGGTGAAGGTGCGCAGCGCGCGCGGCGAGAACTGCGAGGAGGCGAGCTGGAGCGCGACGATGGTGATCGAGAAGGTGACGCCGGCCACGGTGATCATCGAGGAGGCGATCGACGAGAGCAGGCCGCGGGCGCCCTCCGGGCCGCCGCCGAACACGAGCGGGAACTGGCTCGCCAGGTCCGATGCCCCCCGGTCGACGCCGATCAGCGCGAAGGCGGCCGCCGCGCTGGCGGCGACTGACAGCCCTGGAATGAACCAGAGGCTCTCGCGCAGGTCGGTGAAGAGCGACGGGAGCCGCACGACCCCGCGGATTGTACTTCACGGGCCAGCGCTCAGGCCCTGAGCGGGCGAGCGCTCAGCCGTCCGGGCTGGACTCCGGGGTCGCCTCGGCGCTAGGGGTGGCAGTAGGTGACCGAGTGGGGACGGGCGTGGGGGTCGGGACCGGCTCACCCGGGAGCCGGGCGATGATCGACCGGTTCAGGGCGTCGTCGAGGCCTATGAGCAGGAACGCGTACTCATCGGTCAGCCAGGTGTAGAGGGTCGTGCCGGTCAGGGTCGCCTCGTCGCTGCCCCGTGTCCAGTAGCGGTTGCCCGCGACCGTGACGAGCTCCCACGGCTCGGGGTCGGTGCCCGCGATCCCGACGTACTGCCCGATGGTGCCCAGGTGCGGTCGCAGGTCCTCCGTCTCGCCGACCGGCTGGTCCAGGCGCATGGCGTACAGCGAGGTGCGGGGCTGTTCGATGAAGGCGACCGCCAGCGAGCGGAAGTGCAGCCCGATCTCCCCGAACACCTCGCCGATGTCCCCAGGCGTGATCGCGAACTCGGTGGGCGGCGGCTTGATCAGGCGCGCGCTGCCGACGGTGTCGGGGATGAGCCCGGTCAGCTCCTCGTCCGGGGGGTTCGTCCAGGTCGGGGTGGGAGCGGGGGTTGGGGTGGGCGTGGGGGAGGGCGTCGGCCTGGGGGTCGCGGTGGGCGTCGCCTCTGGCGGGACGCTCGACGGCTCAGGGGTGGG
>CAYXZN010000018.1:0-17347 GCA_964469325.1 uncultured Steroidobacteraceae bacterium | reverse complement strand
CGAAGATCGGCTGGGCCTCGGCGCCGTAGACGGCCAGCTCGCGGAACTCCTTGAGCACCCGGCTCGCCACCGACGGCTTGCTGAAGACCTTGTCGTTGATGAGGTACTCGCCGGTCCGAACCCGGCGGATGATGCCCATCAGGTCATTCGGGTCGATGTCCTTCAGCACGTACGCCGCGGCGCCGGCCTTGATCGCCTCGAACAGCTGGTCCTCGTCGTCGTTGCTGGCCAGCACGATCACCGCCGAGTGCGGCAGCTCGCGCTTGATCCGCTGGGTCGTCTCGATCCCGTTGGGCGCGGGCAGCGAGACGTCCATCAGGATCACCTCCGGCGTCAGCTCGGTGACCATGGCGAGGGCCTCGCGCCCGTTGCCGGCCTCCCCGACCACCTCGAGGTCGCTCTCCTGCTCCAGGATCTGCCGCACCCCGCGCCGGAAGAGGGTGTGCCCGTCGACGATGGCGACCCGGGTCTTCAGCCCCTGGTTGCGCCGATCGCCGCCGCGGCGTCGCTCTCCCGCCTGTGCCTTCTCGATCTGCTCTGCCTGCACCTGCTCCACCATTTCTCTCCTCCCTCCTTACTGGGCTGAGGTTCGGACCTGTCGCGACGGCTCCGGGAGACGCAGGAGAATCCTCGTCCCCTCGCCCTGGCGAGACTCCACCCGCAGCTCGCCGCCCATCAGCTCCGCGCGCTCGCGCATGAACTGGAGGCCGAAGTTGCGGGTGGCGGTCGCCAGGCGCATCACGTCGAAGCCGCGCCCGTTGTCGCTGATCACGAGCTGCTCCCCGTCGAGGCCGATGTGGACCGAGCTCGCGGCCGCATGCTTGCGGACGTTCTGAAGGGCCTCCTGCACGATGCGGAGGACCGATGCCTTGGCCCCCGGTGCCAGCCGCGCGTCGATGCCGTTGACGTCCACGTGGACGCCGATGCCGTGGCGCGACTCGAACTCGGCGGCCTGGTCGGCCAGCGCCTGCGTGAGGCCCACGTCGACGGCGGGCGGCCGCAGGGTGGCAATGGTGCCGCGCACCTCGTCGAGGCCCCCGCGCAGCATGTTCCGCAGGAAGCTCAGCTCCGCCTCGGCCGTGGCCCGGTCGCCGTCCAGGACGCGAGCCACGTACTCGGTCTGGAAAATGGCGTTGCTGAGCACCTGCGCCGGCCCGTCGTGGATCTCCTCGGCGAGCCGCTGTCGTTCCGCCTCCTGGGCCTGCACGATCCGCAGCCGCAGCGCCGCTGGCGAGGTGTCCGCCTCCAGCGTCGGCTCGGCGACCAGCGGGTCCTCGGTGGCGAGGTAGCGGGCCAGCACGTCGAGCTGGTTGGCGGCCACGTCCAGGCGCTTGAGCCGCGACTGCGCGGTGGCGAGCTCCCGGCCCATGGCGTCGTGCTCGTGCCGCAGCCCCTCCGGGGTGCCGCCGCCGCGCTCGACCATCCCGGCCCGCAGCTGCATCCACGCCTCGAGACGGCTCCGGTAGTCCGCGCGGTACTGCTCGGCCAGCTCGTGCAGGCGGCGCGCCTCGCGCGCCACGCCGTCACTCGCCTGTGCCCAGAGACGCTCGAACCCGGCGGTGCCGTTCGTCGCGTTCTTGCCCAAGTTCCCCTCCTTGGCGGGTACCACGCGCCGGCTAGTACCCGCGCGCTCGGGCATCCTCCCGGGGCAAGGTGCGCCCGGTCAACAGTACTTCGGGCACCGGAAGTACTAGTGGCCATTTCCGCGTCGCTCCCCTGCCCAGGCGCCGCGGTGGCCGCCGGCCGCCGCGCCCGCCCTGGCCACCGCCCGCCACGCCCCGCCGCCGGTGCCGCCGGCCCCGCCTCCTGGCCCTCATCGGCCGTCCCATCGGCCGAAACCTCATCTGCGGACGACTAACGGCGACCGAGGCGGCCATTTCCGCCGGAAGTGCCCTCTCCGGTGGCCGTCGGCTTCACCGGGTGAGGGAGCCGGCCAACGAGCGCCGCTCCGATGTCCGATAGGCATCACGAGCTGAGGTTTTTCGCCACCGGCCGACCCGCCACCGGCCGACCCGCCACCGGCCGACCCGCCCCGCCGCCGGTCCCGCCGGTCCCCGGCGCCGAGAGCACCAGATAGCGATACGGTTGGTGTTAGGTGCGTCCGCGTGACCGTCGCGACCCGTTCAGCAGCTCCACCGAGCGTGACGGACGCCCCTCGCCACCGGTCACCGGTGCCGGACTGCGCCTACCACCACTCCCATTGGTAGGTCGTGCCTTTTCGCGTCGTCGAGCCGGTTACCACCAACACCAGTGGTAAACGGTGACTCCCAGGCCGATCGACACCGAGCTTCATGCCCGCAACGCTACTGGACGGGCGGTGCGGCGCGCGTCCCCCTCACCCGCCCGCGACCCCGCATCCCCGTAGACTGCGGCCGATGCCAGCCGATGGCGACGCCCGAGCAGCCTCCGCCGACCCACCCCCGCCGACGGCGGTCCGGCGCTCCGGCCTCGTCGTGCCGGTTGCGGCGTGGGCGGCGCTGGGGATCGGCTGCGTAGCCGCCGCCTTCTCGCTGCCGATCGACGACTTCTGGCTGACCCTGGCCTCCGGTCGAGAGATCGCCGCAGGAGCCGATCCCGCCCGTGCCATCCCCCTCACCTGGCTGCCCACGCTGCCCGATGCCCTGAACCCGCAGTGGGGAGCGCAGGTCCTGCTGGGCGCGCCGGGCTGGCTGGGATGGGCGCTGGCGCTGAACACGGCGCTGATCGCGGGCGGCCTCCTGCTGACCGCCCTGCGCGCTGCCGATCGTGGCCGGCAGGACGCCCGGGGCCTCGCACGCACCGTCGTACCCGCCGGGGTGGCGATTGCCATGTTCGCCGCGCTGGCCGTGCTCGCCCCCCATCTGCTGGCGCGCGCGCAGTCCTTCTCGATCGCGCTCTTCCCGCTGGCCCTGCTGCTGCTCGAGCGCTGGACGAGCAGGTGGTGGTTGCCCATCGCGTACGGCGCGCTGATGGCGGCCTGGGCGAACCTGCACGGGGCGTTCGTGATCGGGCAGCTGGCGGCCGTCGTGTGGCTGGCCGGGGCGGTGGTGGACGCTGCGTGGCAACGCCGCGGAGAGCGACGCCGCGGAGAACGGCCAGGCGGAGAGTGGCGGCGGCTGGCGGTGGTCGGCGCCACGGCGGGAGTGGCGCTGGCGGCTCCACTCCTCAACCCCGCCGGGGCGCAGCTCCTCGCCTACGCCTACGGCCAGGGGACCAGCGACGTGGTGCGGGCCATCTCGGTCGAGTGGCAGCCGGCGTGGCCGTGGATCCCCATCGCCAGCCTCCACTGGCTGCTGGTGGCCGCCGTCCTGGCCGGCCGGCTGCTGCGGCAGCGCTCGCTGTCGACCGCCGACCTGTTGCTGGGCGCGGCCCTGGCCGTGCTGGCCGCGACCGGCATCCGACACATCCCGTGGTTCGCGCTGTGGGCTGCGCCGATCCTGGCGGCCGACCTGGCGGCAGCCTTCGCGGCCCGGCCACGGCTCGCCCGAGCCGTCGGCGGGGTGGGCGCCGTCCTGTCGGGGAGGCCGGCACTCGTGCTGGCCGCCGCCACGTCCATCGCCATCCTGCTCCAGCCGATCCGGCCGGCGCTTCCGCCGAGCGTGGCGCGCCTGACCCCGGACGCCCCGGTCCGGGTCGCGGATCGGCTCGCCCGCGAGCTCCCGGCCGGGGCCAACGAAGAGATCCTCAACGAGCAGGTGTGGGGCGGCTACCTGGAGTGGCGCCTGGACGACCGCATCGAGCCCGCTATGGACGGGCGGCTGGAGATCCGGTCGCGCGAGGCCTGGGTCGACTACTTCGCGCTGATGCGCGGCGAGGGAGAGCCGGCGGCGGAGCTGGACCAGGCGGGGGTGCGATGGGCGGCGCTCATGCATCGGCGCGAGGCGCTCATCGGCGCACTGGAGGAGGCCGGCTGGGAGGTCATGCTGGAGGCCGACGAGGGCGTCCTGCTCGCTCGCCCTTGACGTTCGTGCTTCGGACGGCGGTAAGCGAGCGGTAATGGACGCATCCGATTATGGACGGGCAGTGCGCCGGAGGGCCTGCCCCTCGCTGTCAGGCGTCTTCGTGCAGCACGAAAGGTCCTGACAGCGGACACCCTGGCGTAGCGTGGAGGTCCACCGCGCACGTAGGGTAAGCGGGCAGTAAGCCGCTCACTCCTGTTCCGCGAGCAGCACCTCGTAGACGCGGATCCGCTCACCCTCGAAGGCCGGTTCATCGGCCAGCCACGACGCGCGGTTGCCGGCCGAGTCGACGCTGCGGCCGCCCTCCCACAGGCCCAGCGCGTCCCCGCCGCCGGACCCCTGCTCCACCACCATCCAGCGCACCTCGTAGGCGGCTGCCACCTCGCCGATCACCGGGTACGGGTCCCAGGTGGGGGGTACCACCGGGTTGCCGGTCAGCAGGTGGAGCGAGGGCGGGTCGACGTACATCACCACGTCCTCCGACCGCGACTCGAAGAAGGGGGCCACCGACTCCAGCTGTCGCCGATCGGACTGCCAGCCCAGCAGCAGGCTGGCCGATGCGGCCAGCGACAGCACCAGCGCCCCGGCGACGGAACCCCACAGCAGCAGGCGTCGGGCCTGGGGGCGGCGGAGCAGCGGCCACCATCGGCTCGCCAGGTCGGCGGTCGGTCCCAGGCCGGCGACCGCCATCGGCGCAGCGAAGGGCAGCCAGGCCAGGGCCGAGTGGTAGTAGGCGCCCTGGGGGGCGTGGAAGGTGAAGAGCCCGCCCATCACCACGAACAGCAGGACGAAGTAGACGAGGAACGGCGCCAGCTCGGGCCGCAGCCGGGCGCGCCAGGCCTCGACCAGAAAGAAGACCAGGAAGATGCCGCCCAGCAGCGTGGCGGTGCGGCCGACCAACACCCCCCACGAGGCGAGCTTGGAGAGCAGGATGGGGATCGGCCCCCACGACAGGTAGGTCGCCAGCGAGACCTCGTGGCCGACGGAGAACTGCTCGTTGTAGCTGCGGATCCACAGGGTGTGCCCGCCGGCGGAGGGGAAGGGGGTGCCGAAGGTGAGGGTCTGGCGGATCAGCCACGGGATCAGGATGGCGCCGGCCAGCACGAAGGCGCCGAAGACCGCGGCGCCGTCGAAGGGGAGCCGGTGGCGCCATCGGATCAGCGCGGCCACCATCGGGCCGACCAGCAGCAGCAGGCCGTCCACCCGGGCCAGCGTCGCCATTCCGGCCGCCGCACCGGCCAGCAGCAGCCACCCCTCCCCGTTGGGGGCGGCACGGACCGCGCGGGTGGACGCGTACAGGGACAGGAAGCCAAAGGCGCCAAAGACCGCGAAGCTGTCGACCAGCGGGGCCATCACCAGCAGCGGTCCGGCGAAGACGGCCAGCAGCCCGGCCACTGCGGCGATCAGCCGTGAGCGCCAGAGTTCCCAGCCGACCAGCCAGGTGGCGCCCACCAGCATCACGCTCAGCAGGATCATGGGTGCCTCGGCCGCCAGGCGCGACGGCCCGAACAGGCTCATCCCAACCGCGGCCGCCACCGAGGTGAGCGGCATCCAGTGGCCGTTGGACGGCACCGGCAGCACCGCCTCCGCCGGCAGCCGGCCGCCGGTCTCCAGGAAGCTCCAGATGACCGGCACGCTGAACTCGCGCCCCTCGACCAGCTGGCGTGCCACCAGCTCGTAGTAGGCGGCGTCGAGGTAGGGGGGCTCGGCGACGAGCAATGCGGCTCCGGCGCGCAGCACGACGGCGAGCACCACCAGCACAGCCAGGTCCGCGGCGATGATGCGTGTCATGAGACGACCCTCGGCGCCGGTCTGCGGGAGCACAGCGGTGGCTGCCACGGTGCGCAGTCTAGAAGGGAAGTCCCCGCTCGGCACTCAGACAGCGGCTATGGACGGACTACTCGCCCGTTCGCCGCAGGCCGCGGTTGTTCCAGGTCAGGATGATGGCCGGAATGAGGAAGGCCAGGTAGGAGAGGGCGACTCGGGGAGGGCCCAGGAACATAAGGAAGGCGATCGCGATCCACGAATACTGCGAACCCCTCGCGATCGTCCACGCCGCAATACCCGCGCTGACTGCCGCAACGGCGGCCCACAGCACGGGGGATACCGCGTACAGCGAGAGGAGACCGGTTCCAGGATCCGTCTCGTAAGCGGCCAGGTCAAAGAGCAGCGCTTGGGACCAGAGGGCGGTCGCAATCAATATCGCGACTGCGGCCGGCATCCAATTGCCCTGTCGGATCCAGGGGGCGACCAAGAGAATGGGAACCAGTTTGATCGACGTCGTGATCCCTATCGCCACTGGCATCCAGCGCCTGCCGGCGGCCGCGACGAGAATCGCGACGACCGCCGGGTGGACGTTGCCGAACATCGCGGTCTCCGCCAGAAATGCGCCGAGCAGAGCGGCCAGAGAGATCGCGGCTGGCGTGCCGTGGCGCACCAGCGGCCAGACCGCGATCCCGGAGCAGGCGAGCATAGCCAGTGACCATAGGTGCAGGGCGACATCTCGAGGAAATGCGGTGAACGGAACCCAGGCGTACGCGAACCAGGGTGCGTACCGATACGTCTCGTGGGCCTCGGGGTGGATACCGAGGTAGAGCCGCTCACCGTCCACCAAGCGGGCGGCGGCGTCGTAGTACGCACCAGCATCGGCCGGATTCCAGACCAGCAGCCACGAGGCAAGCACATATGCCAGCCACCCGAGTGAGATCGCGAGGGTGAGCAGTCGGGCCATACGAACGAAACGCTGGGATAGGACCATGGGGCGAACCATATAGGGACCGAGGGAGACCGAGCGATGCGCAAGGCGCTGGAGCACCGCTGACAGCCGCAGGAAGTACTGAGAGAAGGGCGCGCTCGTGCTGCTAGCGTGGTGCTCGTATGCGCCGTAACCGTCTGCTGTGGGGGGCGCTCATCGTCGCCTACGCCGGCTTAGGCGTGCTGGGGATCCTCGTCCTGGTGCCGAACACCTTCGTGGGCGCAGACCTCGCAGTGTTCCGCCAAGCGGGGGACGATCTGCTACGCCACGGGAATCCGTACGCCTCGAACGCTGCGGCCCACTACAACTTCCAGTACCGATACCCACCCTTGCTGGCGATGCTCATCCCCGTACTCGGCTGGCCGCCGCTCTGGTTCGCCCTGCTCGTGACGAGCACGGCGGTCGTCTTCTACTTCTGGTACCGCGAGGCGGGCTGGTTCGGCCTCCTGCCGATCATCATGCTGGCAGGCCCCTGGGGACAGCCGCTCCTCAACGGCAACGCGCAGCCCATTCTCATGCTGCTGCTCGCCCTGGTCCCGCGCTTCCATCGACTCGGAGCGGTGGCGCTTGCCGTCGCCACCATGCTCAAGCTGCATCCAGTCCTCGGCGCCGTCTGGTATATCGGGCGACGCGACTGGCGCGGCCTGGGCTGGTACGCGGGTGCCATGGCCGTCCTGCTGCTCGTCCAGGCGCCCTGGCTGCCGCAGTTCATCGACTACTACCGCAGCGACAGCGACGCCTCGATCACCCTCTACCGCGGGTGGGGTCTGCGCCTGGCCGGTGACCTCCCGTGGATCATCGGCACCGCCGTAACCGGTTTCCTTGCCTGGCGGTTCGCCGCCACGCGCTACGGCTGGATGCTCAACCTCGTGTTCCAGCTCACGGCGCTGCCGCGCCTGTTGCCGACCAACCTCGCCCTGCTCCTGGCCGCGCCGCTGCCGTCACGCCGGGCGAAGGCCGTTCAGTCCCGAACCCAGATGCCGGCCACCGCGTCGACGTAGACGAGACGCCAGGCGTCGCTCTCGGAGAGCCAGCGACCGAGCGTCGAATCGGGAGGGTAGAGGACATGGTCGATGGCGTGCTCGTGGAAATAGGACGCTGGGTCGCCGCGGACGCTGGTCGTCTCGACGTAGCCGCGGATGACGCTATCACCGTAGACGTCGGCCCGGCCGTCGATGAAGACCAGCTCATCCGGGCGGTGGAAGCCAAGGTAGCCGCCCCACTCGTACCGGTTGAAGATCCTCTCACCCGGATCGTGCAGCTCGAGCCACTCGACGGCCGCGACCGGCATCGCGTCGGCTATCGCGCCCCGTTGTCCGTCGGGTCCTACCCGGGCCCACGCGACGCCAAGTCCAGCGAGGACCACTATCCCGACGAGTGCCGTGTTGATGGCCGATGCTGGCTGACGGGGGGCGCGGTGCATGCGTCGAAGCACGGCGGCTGAGCCGCGGCCGATGGGAGAGGCGCTGATCGCTGGCGCGACCGCCAGGCAGACGACCGCCGCGCCGATGGGACCGGCGACCAGGAGGAAGCGCACGGCCGTCACCGCCATGTACACCAGGCCCACCAGGATCAGCCCGTCCGAGGTGCGCAGGCGCCCAGGAGCCAGGAGCAGGGCGGGAAGGACGCCGACGACGATGAATACCGTCAGCAGTTGGCCGGCCGGCGCAGTCAGCCGGGCGGGCTGCCATTCGCCGATGAAGGAGCCCAACGCGCCAATGGCGAGCGTCTCGAACGGGTAGGAATAGATCGCGAGGGCGTTCGGGTTCAGCGCGAGGACGATGAGGGCCGTCGCGAGCGAGGCCGACAGCAGCGCGAGGCGGTGCCGCGCGACGGCTGGCCGGCCGAGCCACCGGTCGACGAGCTCACCGCCGGCGACGGCACCGCCGAGGAGGAAGAGGAGCGGAAAGCCGGCGTGGAGGTTCACCCACGCGACGGCGATCGCCGGTAACGCCACGAGGTGCCACGGCACCGGCGCGGCGAGGAAGCGCCACAGTACGTTGAGGGCGGCCGCTGCGAGGAGGAGGTCGACGACCTGCACGCGCGGGCCGAGCACCGGCGCTGCGAGCACCAGCCCAAACAGCAGCCACGCCGAGCGCGCCAGCCATCCGATGGAGTCATTCCGCACCCCGATCGCGTTCCACAGCAGCCCTACCGCGGCGAGGGCCATGAGCCCGTAGGCGACCGAGACGGCGGTTACGCCGCCAACACCGTGGAGCCCGGCCAGGAGCACGTTGCTCGCCCAGTCCTGGCTGACCCATGGGCGCCCGCCACCGGCGATGCTCCACTCGTCGACGCGCGGGATGGTGCCGCTCTCGAGGATCTCGCGGCCGACGCGGATGTGCCACCACGTATCGGGGTCGGTCATCGGCAGCATCGTGGCGCCGACAGCGGCCAGCGCCCAGAAGGCGGCGACCACGACGGCCGAGATGCTGGCCCGCATCGGTCCCATCGAGGCGATGCTAGCGGGGCATCCATGCGAGGCCGCGGTACTTTCGGACCGTCACGTGACCCTCGACCCGCCCGTACACTCGCCCGAGATGTCGACTGGACGCACCGCCCGCTCCGGCCCGAGCGGCTGGCTGCCGTCGAGCGCGCTGCTCGCCGGCGTGGTCGCCGGCGTGATCCTCCTCGGCGTCACCGTCGCGAAGGGCCTCCAGGACGCCGACGCGTTCTGGCACGTCGTCGCCGGCCAGGTCATCGTGGAGTCCGGGCGGGTGCCTTCGACGGATCCGTTCTCGTTCACCCACGCCGGCCAGCCGTGGACCCCTCACGAGTGGCTGAGCGAGGTGCTGATGTACCTCCTGGACGCATCGGTCGGCGTGACAGGCTCACTCGTCGCGTTCGGGCTCATCGTCGCGGCGATCCCGGTGATCCACGCGATCGGCCTCGGCGCGCTCGGCGCACGGACGGCCGCGATCGCCACCGCCCTGGCCGTCGGCGCCCTGGTCCTGTTCCCGTACGCCACCGTCCGGCCGCAGGCGATCAGCTGGCTGCTGATGACGATCCTCGTCTGGCTGCTCGTTGGCCTGCGGCCCGATCGGCCGGCGCGACTCGTCGCCATCCCGATCCTGTTTCTCGTCTGGGCGAACCTCCACGGGCTGTACGTTGTGGCCCTGGGCTTCATCGGCCTCTACGCGCTCTTCACCCTGGCGGGCGCGACACCGATGGCACCGCGGCGATGGTGGATGGTCGCCGCCTGCCTTGGCGCCATCGGTGCCTCGATGCTGACGCCGGCCGGGCCGGAGGGCATCGTCTACCCGCTGCGCTACGTGGATGCCGGCGACTGGGGCCTGGCGAACATCCAGGAGTGGCAGTCGCCCGACTTCCACAATGTCGCGCACTGGCCGCTGCTCGTCATGGTCGTCGCGCTCATCGCGAACGGCGGACGCGCCTCGCCCGGCTGGCTGAACGTCCTGTCGTGGGTCACCGTCGCGATGGCCCTGGTCTCGCTGCGCAACGCGCCCATCGCCGCCGTGGTCGCGATGCCGGTCCTCGCCGTTGGGATCCACGCGCGCCTCCGCCCGCTCCGGCCGCTCTCGCCCGGCTCCGTCCGCGCGCGCCGCTGGCTCGAGATGGGGGTCGCGGCGCTCGTCTCGATGGCGGCGCTCGTCATCCTCGTGCCCGGTGACCCGGCGGCCGCCAGTGCGGAGGCCGTGGCGCGCCGATACCCGGTCGCCGCGCTCGACGAGCTCGCGGCCATGAACCCCGACGCCCGGGTCCTCGCCGAGTACGGCTGGGGCGGCTACGTCATTTCACGGCTCTACGACAGCGGCGGTCGCGTCTTCGTTGACGGGCGCAACGATATGTACGGCGATGAGCTGCTGGAGGCGTACTCGACCGTCCGCGACGCCGAGAACGGCTGGGAGGAGGTCGTCGCGCGCCACGACGTTGAGGCGCTCCTCTTCCCGCCGACGCGTCCGATCGTCCGCGGCTTCGCCCAGGACGCAGGCTGGTGCGAGGCCTACCGGGACGAGGTCCAGGTCCTCCTGGTCCGCGACTGCTGAGCCACCTCAGCTCCCGGCGGGTTGGCCACACGCCTCCGGCGATGCGCCGTCGTACTGCGGTACACGGTGCAAGTCCAAAAAGCCGCCAGTACCGTTGGCGTACGCGTGATCCGGCAGGCAGTCGAGTTCGGCCGATGCGTACGCGTTGAGGAGGATCGGCAGCACGTTGATGTTCGTGACCCGATCCCCGAAGAGGTCGTCGTGGTCCGGCGTGTAGGCCGCGAACAGCGTGGCATACCGCTCCCACAGATTCGGATCGTCCGGATTGCCGAAGGTGGTCGTCATCCGTAGTCCGTGATCGGACATCAGGACGATTACGGCCTCCCCCGAGGTAGCCTCCATCAGCTCGTCGAGCATGCCGAGGACGAGCGAGTTCAGGTACGTGACCTGCTCGCGAACCTGGTGCGCGAACTCCTCCTCACTCCATCCGGTCGCCTGTGGGGAGTCGGCATGGAAGGTTCGGAGATCCTTCACGTCCTGCGGCGACCCATCGGCCCTGAAGAGGTTCGGCGAGTGAGGCGAGGGGATGTGGGCAAGGACGAACCTGGGACGGACGCTCTCCTCACTCGCAATCCGTTGCACCGAGCGGAGCGTGTCGTGAACGCGGTCCCGGAGCTGGTCGGGCAGCCAGTCGGGCGCCGTCAGCGCGAGCACGTCGATGAGGTGAGTCCGGCGGAGGAGATGACGCTCGAACTCGGACAGCTGTCCGGTGTCGATGACGCGGTCAGCCGATCCCAGGCCGACGCTCTCGTATCCAGCGGAGACGGTCACGACCTCGTAGCCGAGATCGCGCATCCGTCCGAAGGCCTCGTTGTGAGAGACGGCCAGCCGCATCGCATCAGGAAGCGGCAGTTCGGACGCCCCGAGCTCGCGCACGAGCTCGGGGATGTGCCGGAAGTTCAGCATTGACGCGAACGTGTGCTGCGTGAACAGGTAGTTGCCGCCGCTGGCGCCAGACACCGTCAGGCCGCGACGAGCGAGCTCGTTGAGGAAGGGCGAGTTGTCGAGCCCGTAGATCGCGTGGAGCGCATCGGCCCTCGGATATCCGTCGAGGAGGATGAGGTAGACATCGCGCTGGGCCGATGAGCTTCCGGTCGAGGTCACCGACGACGGCTGACTCCTGGCCAGCATCTCACGCGCCGCCGCCTGGAGCGAGCCGTCGATCCACGAGGTGAACGTGATGACAGCGAGCAGCAGCACGCCCACTCCAGAGAGTGCGCGCGACACGTGCTCGGTGGCGCCGGGCCGTCGCCAGAGGCGCCAGCCGATCGCTGCCGCCACGGCGAGCGTCGAGGCGAGGAGCGCGAGGAATGCCGGGACCACGGCGGGCTCCAGGCGTCCGAGGACCTGATTCAGGGTCGGTTCCGCGGCGAGCACGACGACGGCGGTCACGATCGCCACGGCCATGCCGGACCGTCGCTGGGGCAGCACGAGCCCGATGCCGAGCATTGCCACGACCGTCACGCCAATGGCGATGACCAATGGGCGCCAGAGCACGTCCGCCGGCACGTCGGCCTCCCGCCATGCGTCGAGGACGAATGCCGCCACGAAGAGCACGGGATACCACTGCCAGCCCTGGTCCTCACCCCGCCGGTGTGCCATCGCTCCGCCCAACCTCGACACCTCCGCGCGGTCAGACTTAGGCGTCTCGCCCCCTGTTCTCCGCGGCCCTTGGTCGCAGGAAGTAGTGCCGCACGAAGCCCAGCGCCACGACCCAGCCGGAGAGGCTGCTGAGCGGGTGCGCCATGATCGCGCCGAGCGCGACCGTCCAGTGCTGCGCGTTCCTGGCGCCCCACGCAATCAGCAGCGTCGCGACCACGAGCCGGAGCGGCCACCAGACCGAGGGCACCGTCGTGGCCGTGTCGACGAATCCCGGGATGGCGTTGACGTAATCGAGCCACAACTGCGGGGCGATCACGAACGACGCGGCCGCGACCGCGACCGTCGTCCCGACGGCCGTGCCGAGCGCGCGCCAGTCACCGCGGATCGCGAACCAGAGCAGGCCGATGGCGAGCGGCGGCTTCAGAAGGATCGGGATCGCCCAGAGCGCCGGGAACCGGAAGGCGGCCCAGATCGCGACGCCGATGAAGAGGTTCACGTTGCCGACGTCGAATTCCCAGACCAGTGGCGGGAAGTAGGCGATGACGAGGAGGATCCCGAGCCACGGGCCGACGAGGTAGGCCAGCGCCGCGTAGCCGGCGAAGACCCACAGCGTGCGGAACGCGTCCCACCCGAGGAAGCGGAAGGGCTCGAGCAGCTGGGTGAGGACCGGCGTGTACGTGTAGTTCGGCGCCCCGAGGATGCTACCGGTGTAGGGATCCGCGACGCCCGTGTCGAAGTACATCCGCGCGTCGATCGCGGGAACGGCCGACGCCGTAATCCCGGCAAGGGCGGCGAGCAAGCCGTAGCCCAGCAGCTCCGTCCACGGTAGGTGGTCTCTCGACCTCAGCCAGTCCAACCGTTCGGCCATGGCCATCGCAGATGCTCTCACTCGGCTCCCTCCGCAGCGACGGTTCCTGGCACGCGAATGCCGACTCGCAGATGCGCGCGGCCGGTCAGAAAGGCGATCCCGTAGAGGAGGGCGACGACGATCACGAGCGTCTGGTAGCCGCTGACGAGGGCGAGGTACTCGAGGACGCCGCCGATCATCGCGCCGAGGAGGTTGGCGCCGAACGCGACGTTCGACTGCTCCACGTTGGCGAACCGGTGGGCGAAGACGAGGTTGGCGATGAAGATCGGCGTGAACCAGAGCGCCACCGCGCCGATGAAGCGCGGCGCCGGATCGAGCTGCAGCAGCGCGTCCGAGGGGACGAGCCAGGCAACGGCCAGGACCGCGAGGAGCGCGACGTAGAGGAGCTCAGGCCGTCGAATGCGGACGCGGCGCGCGACCTCGATCGCGGCGAGCACCGACGCAAGGATGCCCGCGAACACGAGCGCGTTCACGAACCACGTGGTGCCGAACAGCAGGGCGAACTGCACGACCGCCTTGGTCTCGAGCAGCAGGAAGGCGACTCCCATGAAGAAGAGGTCCGCGTAGCTCCGCATCCGGCCGAGCGGGCCGGATGCCCACCGCGTGAAGGCCACCGAGACCGCGAGGATGAGGCCGAGGGTCAGCAGGTAGAAGCCCGGGATGGACCGGTCCTGGAGGTAGAGGAATGGGTAGTCATCGGTTGCCGGCGAGGCGGCAGCGGCCGGGTCGGACGCCGTCCACTCTGTGGGACACCCGACCGATTCGCGCTCCAGCCCGACGGTGAGGACGGCCAGCCGCCCCTCACCACCCACGGAGTCGACGCACGGCGCGTGGCCGAAAGCGGCGGCGAGCGTGCCCGCGAGCCGGTCGATGAGCCACTCCTCGCGGTAGTAGTTGTACATCGCGAACGCGCCGCCGGGCTTCAGGTGGGCGCGGGCCTCCTCCATCGCTTCGAGCGTGAAGAGATAGCTCTCCAGCCGGAGCGCGGACTGGCCGCTGACCAAGGTCAGCGAGTCCGGCAGCGCGAAGAGGATGAGGTCGTACTGCTTGCCGGTTCGCTCGAGGAACGCGCGACCGTCGTCGATGTGCACGTCGACGCGCGGATCGTCGTACGGGCGCTCGGGATGGCGCTGCGCGCCGATCTGCTGGAGGCGAGGATCGATCTCGACCGCGTCGACGTGCTCCGCTCCCTGCTCGAGGGCAATTGCGACGTCCGTGCCCGTTCCCGCGCCCACGATGAGGACGTCCTCGAGCGAGGTGTCGGTGCGGTCGTAGGGGAGGAAGTAGATAGGCTCGCGCTCCCGCCGCACATCGATGGTCGTCATCGCCTGGTGCGGGATGCCGTTGACGTCGATGTGCGTGATGTCGGCGTCGTCGGACGCCGTGACCGCTTGGACCTTGTAGTACGGCGACCAGGACCACGCGGGCTCCAGCGACTCGCGGCCCAGGAGCATCAGCAGCGCGGCGAGCGCCACGAGCTGGAGTGCGCGGCGATACGGCAGGAGCACCACGAAGAACACCGTCGTGACAAGCCCCCACACGATCGGCGGCGCCCACAGGAACGAGACGACCGAGAAGCCGATGATGCCGAGCAGGCTCCCGGCGATATCGAGCCGATAGGCCTCGAGTGACTCGAACTGGATAAACTGCCGGCCGACGCCCTCCGCGATCATGGCCATGAGCCCCGCGACGGCGACGAAGATGATCGGCAGCGTCAGCCACGGCGGGAGCCCAGTCGCCTGGTAGGCCCCGAAATAGATCAGCTCCTCGCCGCGACGATCGATCTCCACGGGCAGGAGCAGCGCGAATCCGACGAGCAGCGCGAGCGCCACCGGCGCGTATGGGAACAGGTTGAGGCGCGCGCGGGCGCGGAGGAAGCCGACGCCGATGCCCAGGAAGCTGCCGAGCAGCACGAAGTTGCTGAAGTAGGACAGGTAGACGACGTTCGAGCCGGTCCAGCGGATGAGGGCCAGCTCGACGAAGAGCATCAGGAAACTGAGGAGGATGAGGCGGAGGCGTCCGGACATCGATTACTCGGGCGGGCGGTGCGTGGAGCCAGAGTCTAAGGCGGCCAGTCTCGGCTTCGATAGGCCAGAGGTACCGCGAGTTCGGGCGCCGGACTATCGAGCCCCCGGCGTCGCCATCCGCGTACGCTCGATCGCAACTCCGGTGACGGGCAGGACGGCCACCCAGTAGCCGAGGCTCGCCCACTCGCCGAAGAACATGATCGCCACGAACGCCGCGGATCCGAGCAGGATCGCGTGCTCCCAGCGCCGAGCGAAGAGGCCAGCCACCATGAGTGGCAGGGCAAGGACCCGCACCCACGGCAGCGAGATCGTGTTGCTCGGCCAGCCGGACGGCGCCGAGGCGGTGACCACGAGGCGTAACGACTCAATGTAGTTGCCGATGCCCCACACCGCGACCGGTGACCACAACAGCAGCGACACCCCGATGAGCCAGGCGCCGGCAGCCCAGCCGGCGTAACCGAGCGCGGGCAGGAACCATGCGGCGACGTATGGCTTGATCGCCGCTCCCACGGCGATCAGGACGACCCCGAGCCGTGGCCGAGAGCGAACGGCGAGCCAGCCGCCGAGCAGCAGGAGCGAGACACTGTAGTCGTTGATGCCGGTCGCCGCCTGATAGACGAACGGTGGGAATCCGGCGACGACACAGAGCGTGAGCCAAGAGCGGGTGATGGCGATCGTCGCGAGCAGCGCGAGCGAGGCGAACAGCTCCAGCGGGACACCAAGACGTGCGGTGACCATGGCGAGCGGCCCGTACGCGAAGGGGTTCTGTCCACCGGTCTCGTTGACGTAGAGCACGCCGTACGGCGAGAGCCCTTGAGTCGCACGATCCAGGGCGTAGCGCCCAAGGTCGATCTGGTCGGAGTAGCCGACGCCGATGTATCCAAGCTGGAGCAGCATCGAGGTGCCGATGACCGAGACCGCCGCGACGTCCGCACGTCGCCGCACGACGCCGGCCGCTCCGGCGGCGACACCCACGATGCCGGCCAGGGCCCACGAGCGGTCCTGGTACAGCGCCAGGTGGAGCGCGGGCAGGCTCGCCATGGCGCTGAAGAGCGCGATCCCGATGGCCCATCGGATGGGGAGGCGTTGACCGCTCCGCATGGCGTCGAGGTCAATCGCTCGGCCGGTCATGAGCCGGGCATCACCGCGATGGTCGCGCCGGGACCGTCGTACACGACCTCGGCAGTCTGGCGGAGGGTTTCACGCAGCGCCGGACAGCAGTCGACGGGGCCCTGAGGGCCAACGACAAAACCCTTCGGAACCAGGACGTACTGAGCACGAAGCCCATGCTCTCGCTCCCAGTCGAGGAGGCATGACGCTGTCTCTCGTCCGCACGACTGGAGATCGTGGTACGCGCGCACCTGAGCTCGCCAGCGGTCAATCCCCAGCCACTCGAAACCCTGGAAGGTAGCGACGCTTCGCCGCTCCGCCAGGACCGGGAACCACTCGGACACTCGATCGCCTTCCCAATGGTCGGACCCGGTGACGACCACGAAGGCAGCATCCGTCGGCAGCTCGTCGGCAAGCCATTCCATCGCGGCTCGTTGCTCGGCGCTTACGGGATGAACCACGGAGTCGTCCTTGGCCAGGACGCCCTGGTTGGTGGCGACCGCCATCACGAGGAGCGCCACCGCACCGGCCGCCAGCCCAGGATGAAGGCGGACTGAGTCGAGTGGCCTCGCTCGGTTCAACCGGACGCCCATCGCGCGGACGCCGCCGACAACGGCGATCCCGCCGAGCATGGCCAGCGGCACCATCGCAAACGTTGCGCCGCCCCGGGAGTCGACCAGAAGGATCAGGACGAGCCAGGCCGGAGCCAGCCAGCGGCGGTGCGCGAGAGCCACGGCGAACCCTGCGAAGCCGATGAGCCCGATGACGTCCATGAACGGCGCGCCGGTGAAGCGCATCTTCAGGAAGAGGATGAGGCCGAGGACGAAACCACCGCCGGTAGCCCGGGCGCTGACGAAGGGCTCGAGGCCGTGGCGAAGCACCGTCGGCGCTAGCCAGGGCAGGACGACGACCGCGGTGACGATGCCGGCGAGCAGGACGGCCCGGAGCCCGGCCCACGAGCGGGCGATCGCGGCGAGCAGGGTGAGCATGCTCAGGCCGGCGAAGACGGCGGCCTGCGGGTGGGTGAGTGCGGTTAGGCC
>CAYXZN010000017.1:9424-17666 GCA_964469325.1 uncultured Steroidobacteraceae bacterium | reverse complement strand
GCGTATCCCGGTGCGACGTGGGACCGGCTCGCGGCGGTGAAGGCTCGCTACGACCCGACCAACCTCTTCCGCCGCAACCACAACGTCCCGCCGGCGCGGTGACCGGCCAGCGCTCGGGGAGCGATCCCACGCGGCGCGCCCTGGTGCGCGACGAGCTGCCGGCCGAGTACGAGCGGTGGCGTCTCGAGCTCGCCGCGGGTGTCGATCGGCCCACCGACGCCGGGGAGTGGGCGGGGGCGCTGGTCCTGATCGAGCAGGGAGTCCTGGAGGTGGATTGCGCGGCGGGTGGCTCGCGGACCTTCGTCGCCGGTGACCTGCTGGCCCTCGGCTGGCTGCCGCTCGTCCGGCTGCGGAGCGTTGGGCGCGAGCCGGTCCGCCTGCTCGCGGTGCGCCGTCGCGAGGCGCGGCCGAGCACGCCCTTTCTCCACGTGGGTCGAATTCGGCGGGACCGGCTACGATGCGACCGATGACCGAAGTCTCGCTCCGCCGCGAGGGGCCGGAGCCTCGCACCGCCCCTCCCTCATCCGATCAGCTCGAGGAGTTCCGGACCGAGCTGACCGGGTACTGCTACCGGATGCTCGGCTCCGGGTTCGAGGCCGAGGACGCGGTGCAGGAGACGCTGCTCCGGGCGTGGCGCGCACTCGACCGGTTCGAGGGTCGCTCGAGCCTGCGGGGCTGGCTGTACCGGATCGCGACCAACGTGTGCCTGGACATGCTGACCGGCCGGCAGCGGCGCGCACGCCCCATGGACCTGCGACCCGCGCAGAGCGCCGACACCCCGCTCCCGACCCCGCTCGCCGAGGGTGCCTGGATCGAGCCGGTTCCCGATCCCAGGGTCGTGCCGGCCGGCGGTGACCCCGCCGATGTGGCGGTGGCCCGCGAGTCGATCCGCCTGGCCTTCATGGCGGCTCTCCAGCACCTCCCGCCCAGGCAGCGTGCCGTGCTCATCCTTCGTGATGTCCTGCGCTGGCGGGCGGCGGAGGTGGCGGAGCTGCTGGACACGTCCGTCGCATCGGTCAACAGCGCCCTCCAGCGCGCCCGGTCCACCCTCGAGGCAACCGGAGCCCGACTCGAGGAGGGCGGCGCGGGCGGAGATGGCCTGGACGAGGAGGAGCGGGCGTTGCTGGCCCGCTACGTGGACGCCTTCGAGCGCTACGACATGGACGCGCTGACCGCTCTCCTGCACGAGGACGCGACCTGGAACATGCCGCCGTACGACCTGTGGCTGCGCACGCACCTCGACATCCGGCGCTGGTGCCTGGGACCCGGCATCGGCTGTCGCGGATCGCGGCTGGTGCCGACGCTGGCGAACGGCTCGCCGGCGTTCGGCCAGTACAAGCCCGCACCGGACGGGAGCCTGGAGCCCTGGTCGCTCCAGGTGCTGGAGATCGAGAACGGCGGTATCGGCGGGATCACCTTCTTCCTCGACACTTCCCGCTTCTTCCCGCTCTTCGGGCTGCCCGCGCGTCTCGATCCCTCGGCGTCCGGCGCATTGCTCATCGGCTCATAATCGGTTGGGTGCGAGAGGCCATCGAGCGGTGGCTGACTGAGATCGGCGACGAGTACGGCGTCGACCCGGTCGTCTACGCGGTGATCTACGTCGGCGCGCTGCCGTTCTTCCTGCTATCGGTCGGGTGGACTGTGCGCGGCCTCCGGCGCCATGAGTCCGTCGTCGTGCCGCTGCTGGCGACGGCCCTCTTCTTCCTGGCCCCGACCCTGTACGTGTTCCTGGCCGGTCGCAACCTGCCGAGCTGGGTCTACGTCCTGCTGGTCGCGCTCGCGGTCCTCGGCGGGGCTGCCACGGCCCGCAGGATCCGTCGTCAGCTCGTGCGGGCGGAGTGATTGCGACGAGGCCTGGTCAGGGGATCGGATCGGCTGCCGCGCCCGGGACCTGGCCGATCGGCCCTACCCGCCGCGCGGCGGGCGCCCCTCCAGCTCGCGCTGGCAGCGCCAGCAGAGGGGATTGGGGTTGAAGCGACCCGTCACCCCGCGGCTGATGCACGGCCCCGCTGGGCGAGCAGCGCGCGGTAGGTGACAACGCCCAGGGTGACCACCGTCAGCGGCATGACGAACAGGACCATGAAGGCGGTGAAGACCGGCAGGTAGCCGTATCCGGTCGCGTCGAGCAGCAGGAACGCGGTGTAGGCCACGGCGTAGCCCACGAACAGGGCGCCCTCCCAGCGGCGGATGCAGTGCCCGGTGAAGAAGATGGGCAGGCAGGCGACGGCCACCGCGATCATGACGGGGATGTCGAAGCTGACCGCGCCGGGCGCGACCCCGATCCCCCCGGCGCTGGCCAGGCTCGCGCCGCCGGCGACGGCCAGCAGGTTCATCAGGTTGCTGCCGACGATGTTGCCGACCGCAATGTCGCGCTCGCCCCGCAGCAGCGCCACGATCGAGGTGGCCAGCTCCGGCAGCGAGGTTCCCAGGGCCACGACGGTGAGGCCGATCACCAGCCGGCTCAGACCCAGCTCGGTCGCGATGCTGGAGGCACCGTGGACCAGCGCATCGGCGCCGATGACCAGCAGTGCCAGGCCCACCGCGACCAGCGCCAGGTTCAGCAGCACGCGGCGTGGACCGAACTGCTCGGGCGGCCCGAACTCGCGCCGATACTCCTCCTGCGCCTGCTTCCCCTCGCGGCGCCCCTCCACCACGGCGAAGGCGAGGTAAGCGACCAGGGCGACGACCAGGATGGCCCCGTCGGTCCGGCTCAGCTCGCCGTCGGCGGCCAGGATCAGGAACGCGATCGACGCGGCGATCATCACCGGCACGTCCCAGCGGACGAGCTGCTGGCGCACCACCAGCGGCAGCACAAGCGCCGAGACGCCCAGCACCAGCAGGACGTTGTAGATGTTGCTGCCGACGACGTTGCCGATCACGAAGTCGGGCTCGTCGCTCAGCGACGCGCTGACCGCCACCGCCAGCTCCGGAGAGCTGGTCCCCAGGGCGACGACGGTCAGCCCCACCACCAGCGGCGGGATGCCCGCCGCGCCGGCCAGCCGCGACGCGCCGCGCACCAGCAGCTCGCCGCCGGCGGCGAGGCCCAGCAGCCCGCCCCCCACCAGGCCCAGGTCCATGGCGTTCACGCTCACCCCATCTGCCAGCGACGGGCCAGAAGCCGCTATCCTGCCCCTTCACGCAGCGAGGCTCCCGGTGAGCGATCCCAACTACCTGACCGAAGAGGGCGAGGCGCGGCTGCGCGCCGAACTCCAGAAGCTGATCCGCGAGGAGCGGCCGAAGATCGCCGCGCGCATCGCCGAGGCGAAGGCGCTGGGCGACCTGCGCGAGAACGCCGACTACGAGGACGCCAAGCGGCAGCAGGGGTTCCTCGAGGGCCGCATCGGGACCATCCAGTCGCAGCTCGCGAACGCGGTGCGTATCGGCGCCACCGGCAGCCAGACCGTCCAGCTGGGGAGCACGGTCAAGGTGCGCGACCCCGACGGGGAGGAGCTGACGCTCACGCTGGTCGGCGTGGCCGAGGCCAACCCGGGCCAGGGGCGAATCAGCAACGCGAGTCCGCTGGGGAAGGCGGTGCTGGGTGCGCGGGCGGGCCAGGTGGTCAGCGTCGAGGCGCCCGCCGGTCGCATCTCGTACGAGGTGGTCTCCGTCGCCTGATCGCCGGCGCCCACGCCTTCGGGCGTCGCCGGCTCGCGTAGCATCAGGAGCCGATGCGCCGCATCCTCCTCTGGCTGGCCGGCAACCGGTGGCTCCGCGACCGGGTCCCGCGCTGGCGATTCACGCGCCGCGCCGTGAGGCGCTTCATGCCCGGCGAACGGCTGGAGGACGCGCTGGGCGCCGCGGAGCGCTTCGCCGGTGAGGGGATCGGCACGATCCTCACCCGTCTCGGCGAGAACGTCACCTCCCTCGGCGAGGCGGATGCGGTCGCGGAGCACTACCTGCGCGCCTACGACGAGATCGGTGCCCGTGGGCTCGACGCGTGGATCAGCGTCAAGCCCACCCAGCTCGGCCTGGACCTCGATCCCGAGGCGACCCACGCCCACCTCGAGCGGCTGGCTGCCCGCGCCGGCGAGGTCGGCAGCGAGCTGTGGCTGGACATGGAGTCGACCGCCTACACGGAGGCGACGATCGCGCTCTACGAGCGCCTGCGGCCCGATCACCCGGCGACCGGGATCTGCGTCCAGGCCTACCTGCGCCGCACCGATGCGGACATCGACCGCCTGCTGCCCATCTCGCCCGGGATCCGCCTCGTCAAGGGGGCATACGCGGAACCCGGGCGCGTCGCCTTCACATCGCGGCGTGACGTGGACCGCCGCTTCCACCGGCTGGCGGTCCGTCTCCTGGTCGATGGCGCACCGCTGGGAGCCAGGCTGGCCCTCGGCACGCACGACGTGCAGGTGGTGGAGCGGATCGCCGCCGAGGCGGCCGCCGCCGGCGTGGGCCGCGACGCCTTCGAGGTGCAGATGCTGTACGGCATCCGGATGGACGACCAGCGGCGGCTGGCGAGGCACGGCTACCGGGTGCGCGACCTGATCTCGTACGGCGAGGGCTGGTACCCGTGGTACCTGCGCCGCCTCGCCGAGCGTCCCGCCAACCTGCTCTTCGTGGCTCGCCAGCTCCTGCCCTGGTAGCGGCCGCCCGGGCTGCCGGTACCAATTGGCTACTGCTCCCGACCCGCGTCGGGTGCGATACCTGTCCCTACATCTCTCTGCTGGACTCCACCATGCCGGATAGCGCTCGGCTCGCGGGGGGCGCGATGACGACCACCGGGTTGGTCAGGCTGCGCCTGGGGCTCGCGCTCCTGGCGGCGGCGGTGATTCCGGTCGCCATGTTCCTGGTCTTCGACTCGGTGACGAGCATGGAGCGACCGGGCCAGGACGAGCTGCTCGACCTGGCCGCCCGCGACGCCACCCGGCTGGCCGCCACGCTGGAGGATGCCGCCGATGCCGCGCGTGGCCTGGCAGCGGATCCGGACCTCGGCACCTCGCTGACCTCCGGCACTCCGACGGCCGGGCTCGCTGCTCGGTCGGGGGCGATCCTGTCCCGGCTCGATGGAGCGGTGAGCGCGCTCTACCTGGTGGCGCCCGGAGTGGCCCCGATCGCCGTGCACGGCCTCGCCCCGGTGAGCGTGCCGGCAGCCGCCACGCTCCTGCCCAGCCGCCAGCTGGCCGTCGTCGAGAGCGATGCCGGGCTGGCCGTCGCCGCCGCCGGGGAGCACGGGATCGTCATCGCGGAGCTCGCGTCCTCGGCGCTGCCCGCCTCCGGGACCGTGGTAGACGGCTCCTCGGGGCGTGTCCTCTCGGCCGCCGGCCCCACCTCGCCGCTGGTCGACCGCAGCGGAAGGCTGATCCCCGCGGTCGGCGTGGACCTGGCCGGCGCCGGCCGCGCCCTGGTGCTGTCGCAGGCAGGCGACCTCACCGTCGCCGGCGCCGCGCTGCCGACCATCCTGGCCGGCGCGAGCGACCTGCGCGTGATCGTCGCCCGCGAGCTCCCGCCGGCGCCCCTCCCCGTCGTCCCGATCGCCGCGCTGGGTGGCCTGGCGGTGCTGGTGCTGGTGCTGCTGTGGTGGGCGGCGCGCCAGATCGTGGGCCTGGCCCGGCAGCTGGAGCAGTCGCGCGGCCGGCTGGCGCTGATGTACGAGACGGCGCGCGCCGACTCGCTCTCGGATCCGCTGACCGGGCTCGGCAACCACCGCGCCTTCCAGGAGGAGTTCGACCGCCAGCTCGAGCAGGCGCGGCGTCACGAGTTCCCGCTGGCGCTGGTGCTGCTCGACCTCGACGACCTCAAGCTCGTCAACGACACGCGCGGGCACGCGGCCGGCGATCGGCACCTGGCGGGACTGGCCGGCCTGCTCAACACCACCGTCCGCCTGGGGGACCGCTCGTTCCGCATCGGCGGGGACGAGTTCGCGCTGATCCTGCCCCACACCGATTCTGAGGGCGCCGCGGTCGTGACCCGCCGCCTGCTCGCGACGGCCCTCGGCCGGCGAACCGCCGACCAGCCGGAGCTGTCGTTTTCGGCCGGGATCAGCGTCTTCCCCGACCTCACCACCTCCCGCGCCGAGCTGTACGCGCAGGCCGACGCCGCCCTCTACTGGGGCAAGCGCCACGGTCGTACGACGGTCGAGGTGTTCGACCCCAGCAAGCCCATGACGCCGGTGATTCCCGTCGACCCGGAGCGCTCGGCCGCCGTGGCCCGGCTGGTCGCCGAGCCCGAGCTGCTGGTGCTGTTCCAGCCGATCGTCGACGTCGAGTCGGGCCGTGTGATGGGCCACGAAGGGCTGGTGCGTCCGGCTCCCGGCGGCCTGTTCGCCAACGCCGGCGCCATGTTCGAGGCCGCCGAGGCGGCGGGCCGCATGATCGAGCTCGACCAGGCCTGCATCGATGCCGTCTCGGCTGCCGCCCGCGACCTGCCCCGCGACCAGCTGCTGAGCCTGAACATCTCGCCGCGCACGGTTGAGGCGCCCGAGTTCTCGGCGGCCTGGATCGCGGCCATCCTCGACGCTCACCGGGTCGACCCGCGACGGGTGGTGCTGGAGCTGACCGAGCGCCAGGCGGTCGAGGACGTCGGCCGCCTGCGGCAGGGACTGGCGGCGGTGCGGCGGATCGGGATCCGGGTCGCCGCCGACGACGTCGGCGCCGGCAATGCCGGCCTGCGGCTCCTCAGCCAGCTCGACTTCGACGTGGTCAAGGTCGACCTGTCGCTCATCCACGGCAGCGCCACCCACGGTGCCGCGCTCGCCGTCCTGCGCTCCCTGGTCGAGCTGGCGGCGCGCTGGCAGGCGCTGGTCGTGGCGGAGGGGGTCGAGCAGCCCGACCAGCTGAGGCTGATCCGGGAGCTGAGCATCACCGCTGCACAGGGGTTCCTGATCGCCCGTCCGGTTCCGAGCCCCACCCTCGAGCGGGTCGACCTGTCGGCCCTCCTCGACGAGGGCCGGCTCCCGTGGCTGCCTCCCATCCCGAGCGCCCAGCGCAGCGTCGTCGGCTGACCGGCGCCATTGGCGTGCCAAACTGCGCCCCGGAGAACCTGTACCCGGCGCGAGGTGCGTGTGAGGGTCCTGCTGGTCGGAACCGGAACGGTGGGTGAGGCGATCGCGCGGCTGGCGGCGGGCAGGGACTGGCTGGAGCTGATGGTCCTGGCCGACTACAGCGAGGCGCGGGCTCGCGCCGTCCAGTCGCTGGTCGGCGACGAGCGGCGCTTCCCCGTCGCGCGGGTCGACGCCTCCGACGCCTCGCAGGTCGCCGCCCTGGCCCGCCGGCACCGCGTCGACCTGGTGATGAACGCGGTCGACCCCCAGCTGGTGATGCCGATCTTCGACGGGGCGCTCACCGCCGGCTCCAACTACATGGACATGGCCATGAGCCTGTCCGAGCCGCACCCATCGGCGCCGTTCGAGCAGCCCGGGGTGAAGCTGGGTGACGCGCAGTTCGCCCGCGGATCGGCCTGGGAGGAGGCAGGCCGGCTGGCGCTGGTGGGGATGGGCATGGACCCGGGCCTGACCGACGTCTTCGCCGCCTACGCGGCAAGGCACCTGTTCGACCGCGTCGACGAGGTGCACGTCCGCGACGGCGGCGACCTGCGGATCACCGGCCACGCCTTCGCCCCCGTGTTCAGCATCTGGACCACCATCGAGGAGTGCCTCAACCCGCCCATCGTGTGGGACCGGGAGCGCGGCGGCTGGCACACCACCCAGCCGTTCAGCGCCCCGGAGGAGTTCCACTTCCCCGAGGGGATCGGTCCGGTGGAGTGCGTGAACGTGGAGCACGAGGAGGTGCTGCTGATCCCGCGCTGGCTGGACGTCGGACGGGCCACCTTCAAGTACGCGCTGGGCAGCGACTTCATCGAGAAGCTGAAGGTGATCCACCAGCTGGGGATGGACCGCAAGGACCCCGTCCGGGTGCGCGGCGTCGAGGTGGCGCCGCGCGACCTGCTGGCCGCCATCACCCCCGATCCGGCGACGCTCGGCGACCGGATGACGGGTCGCGCCATCGTCGGCAGCTGGGTGATCGGGGAGAACGAAGGTGCGCCTCGGGAGGTGTACCTCTACCAGCTCACCGACGCGGAGGAGTCGTGGCGGGTCCACGGCCTCCAGGCGGTGGCCTGGCAGACCGGCTTCAACCCGGTGATCGCCATGGAGCTGCTGGCCACCGGCGCGTGGAGCGGCGCCGGCGTCCCGGGCCCCGAGGCGTTCGACCCCGAGCCGTACCTCGCCCTGCTGGACCGCTACGGCATCCACTGGGCGCTGGAGGAGCGCGAGCCGGGGCGCGAGCGTCCGACGTAGCGG
>CAYXZN010000017.1:4489-9324 GCA_964469325.1 uncultured Steroidobacteraceae bacterium | reverse complement strand
CGGTAGACGGCCACTCTCCAGGCGCGGATGCCGCCGTCGTGGATCTCGTGGTAGCCGGCCTGGGCCAGCAGGCTGCGGACCGTGGCGTGGCGGTAGATGAAGTACCGCGCCGGGCTATTCAGCACCCATTGCGCCGCGTTGTACGCGCGCATGAAGGCGCGCATCCACCAGACGTCGCGGGGATAGGTGAGTCCCACCAGCCGCGGCCGCGGGCGCAGCGCGGCCGCGAGCAGGCGATCGAGGTACGGGTAGCAACAGATCACCGAGTCCATGGTCACCACGTCGGCTCGCGGCAGACGATCCACCACCTCGACCACGTCCCCGTACAGGTAGGTGACGCGGTGCGTGACGCCCCGCCGCTCCGCCTCGCTCCGGGCCGCGGCGAGATACTCGCGCGACGCGTCGACGTCGACTGCGCGGGCGGCCCCGGCTTCGAGCAGGGCGATGTGCACCGTGCCGACGCCGGCGCCGATGTCGATCACGGTCGCGTCCTGCACGCCCTCGGCCCGTATCAGATCGACGAGCTCCTGGGTGAATGAACGGGGGGTCCCGCTGCGCAGGGCGGCCAGGTCCCGGGCCGCCTCGCGGCCGTCGTAGCCGATGAAGGCGAGCTCCTCGTCGCAGCAGAAGCGGCGGGGCCAGCGTCTGCCCATACCTGAGATGGTGCGCGCCGGGTCAAGGTCGCGTCGGGTCGTTCGGCACTGGACCAATATCTGCGGCGGCGAGAGACTGGAGCCCACGCAATCGCAGGAGGAGCGGACCATGAACGTCGACCAGATGGTGAGCGGCACGCAGGACGCCATGAAGGCCGGGATCGTGTATGGCCAGCCGATCGAGAAGAACGGCCTGACGGTGCTGCCGGCGGCCAAGATCCGCGGCGGAGGCGGCGGTGGCGGCGATGCCGAGAACAACGGCGGGGGCGGGTTTGGCCTGACCGCCAAGCCGGCCGGCGTCTATGTCATCCGCGGCGACGCGGTGAAGTGGGAGCCGGCGATCGACGTCAACCGGATCGTGCTCGGGGCGCAGATCACCGCCATCGTGGCGTTGCTGGCAATCCGCAGCATCCTCAAGGCGCGCGCCCGGGGCCGCTGAGGAACCGTCTGCCGGGATGGGCGTTTGACGCTCGGGACGGACCGCCGTTACCATATCAGCGCGGGGTGGAGCAGCGGTAGCTCGTCGGGCTCATAACCCGAAGGTCGGTGGTTCGAATCCATCCCCCGCAACCAATACCGCATTCCAGATCGAAAGCCGCCTCCCGCCGGGCGGCTTTCGTGCTGTCTGTGGCCTTTCGTGCTGTGCGGGGCGGAGTGGCGTCCGGGGCGGTCAGGCCTGCGCCGGCTCGGGCGCGCCCAGCAGCCGTGCGATCAGCGTCTCCATCTCATCGAGCCGGAACGGCTTGAGGATCGGATGGACCCCGGCGGCGCGGCGGATCTCGTCTCCCCGCTCGCGGATGAACTGCGCGTCCCCGGTGCACAGGATGACCGGTACCGACTTGAGCACCGGGTGCATCTTCGCCACCAGCACCAGCTCCCAGCCGGTCATGAATGCCTCCCCGGAACCCAGGCGCAGGTCGATGATCAGCAGGTCGGGCGTGGTCGCGGCGAGCTCGTCGGCGTTCGTGGTCTCCGCCTCGAGCGCGACGGTCTCGTAGTCCCTGCCGTCGAGCAGCTCGCTCATCAGCTCGAGGAACTCCGGGTTGTCGTTGAGGATCGTGATGCGCGCTCGGGTCATGGCCGACCGAGTGTAGCGGAGTCCGAGCAGAAGCGGTTCGAGGCAGCTTTCGCCGACTCCGCCGGCACGCGGATCGCCGTTTGGTTGACAATGCGGAAAGGCGATTCGTAGAGTTCGGCCGGGGTCGCAGGCCGTCGCAAGCCGGCTCCACATCCCCGCCGTCGCCTCACCAGCACTCGATCAGGAGGGTCCGCGCGCACTCATGACCGCGAAGCTGCGCCCGTACGACGAGCCGCCGCCGCGCCGTCGTTCACTCATCCCGTCGGCCCCCGGGAGCGCCGCCACGGCCTTCCTCGTCTTCGCCATCCTGTGGCTGGTGGCGGCAACCGGCATCGGCGCAGCCTGGGCGCTGGTGGCCATCGGCGGCTTCAGCCTCCAGCTGCCGCTGGTCCTCGGCTTCACCCTCGAGCTGGACGCCGCGCGGGTGGAGATGGCGTTCCGCAGTGCGCTGGTGTACGGGTGGCTGGGCAACGTCGGGTTCGCCGCCATCTGCTTCATCACGCCGCGGCTGGTCGGCCGACCCCTGGCCGGCGAGCCGATCGGGGTGCTGGCCGCCATCGTCTGGAACCTGCTGGCTCTCGCCCCGGGACTGGCGACCCTGTACCTGTTCGACGTGCTGGGCCGGCCGCCGCTGACCGCGTTCCCGTTCCCGGTCGACGGCGCCCTGCTGCTCGGCCTGGCGATGGTGAATGCCGTCTTCTGGATGACGCTGATGGGCGCCCGCCGGGTGTACGTCAGCGCCTGGTTCTTCGCTGCCGGCCTGCTGGGCTTCACCGGGCTGGTGGCGATCGGCATCCTGCCCGAGGCGCTGGGCGTGGGCGCCGAGACAAGCGCCCTGATCGGCCGCTTCGTGTCGGATGGCATCGACTCGTTCTGGGTGCTCGGCATCGCGCTCGGGGTGCTGCACTACGTCGTACCGCGCGCGGCGGGCGTGCCGCTCCACTCGTCGGGGCTGGCGGCCCTCACGTTCGGGACATGGCTCGTGCTGGCCGGGCCGTCGGCGGCTCGGGGCCTGATCGGCGAGGGGATCCCGTACGGGATCGCCACGCTGGGGATCGTCTCGACCATGCTGCTGGTGGTGCCGGCCTTCCTTGCCGTCACCAACCTGCTGCTCAGCCTGCGCGGCCGGTTCGGCCTGACGCTGGGAGCGGGGACCATCGGCTTCGCCGCCCTGGCGCTGGCCTTCCTGGTCGCCAGCCCGCTGCTGCACGGGATCGGCGCGCTGCGCCCGACCCAGGCGCTGCTGTCCGCCACCGACTGGTACCTGGGCGCCGCGCTGCTGTCGGCGTTGGGGGTCGCCACCTTCGCGCACTTCTCGTTCGCCGATCACGCCCTCCCCCGGCTGCTGCGGCGGAGCTGGCGCGGCGGCCCGCTGACCGCCGTCCAGATGTGGGCCATCTTCGTGGGCGTCGCCCTGGCTGCGCCGATGCTGATGCTGGGCGGCATCGCCCACGGCTCCATGCTGCTCGAGCAGGCGGCGGCCGAGGAGATCGACGGGGTGCTGCTCATCTTCCGCGTGGTCGCGGCCGGCGGCCTGGGGCTCGCCAACCTGGGAGCACTGGCGCTCCTGGTCAACGCCTTCCTGATGTACACCAGCGGACGGCCGGCGTCCTACGCCCTGCCGGAGGTGGATGCCCCGCCCGCGGAGGGCCGGCGGGGGCCGATGACCGCGACCGCGGGACGCTGAGGCGCATCGCTCATGGCCGTGCACACTCCGATCCCCGCCCGCGAACGCCGCATCCCGGCCTGGGCGACCTGGCTCACGGTGCTTGCCTTCCTGGTCGGGAGCGTGTACCTGTTCACCAACCTCGAGGGCGAGTCACCCCCGATCGGTGGCGGGAGCCCCAGCCCCGGCGCCTCCCCCGGAGTCGATCCCGCCGAGGCGCTGGCCCTCATGCAGGCAGTCACCCCGCAGTGCCAGAGCTGCCACGGCGAGAACCTGGAGGGGAACGCGACCTTCCCCGGCCTGCGCGACGTCTCCGACGCTCCGCTGAGCGAGAACCTCCAGCAGCTGGCCCAGGAGCACCCCGACGACTGGGTGGCGCTCTGGATCGACGGCACCGATCCGGCGGTGCAGGGGATCGACCGCCGCGGCATGCCGGCGTTCGGCGACCAGCTCTCTCCCGAGGAGATCGAGACGATCGCCGAGTACCTGAAGAGCCTGTGAGCGTACCGGCAGTCCCGTGACCGA
The DNA here is from genome assembly GCA_964469325.1 of uncultured Steroidobacteraceae bacterium. GTDB lineage: Bacteria > Chloroflexota > Limnocylindria > QHBO01 > QHBO01 > CAYXZN01. Next base: position 5,402 of record CAYXZN010000017.1, on the reverse strand, counting down.
TCCGGGTCGTCCGGAGGATCGACCGCAGCGCAGCGTCCCGGCCCTCATCGGCGCCGCGGAGATGGCCCAGATCGACGCCAACGCCCAGGCCCTCGGCCTGACGGAGGACGCGCTGATGGAGAGCGCCGGCGCCGCCGTGACCGAGGTCGCCCTGGCCGAGCTGGCGCGCCTGGAGGAGCCGATGCGCGGCCCCGGCGGGCCGCTCTCCGAGCCCGCGCCGGTGGTGGTCCTGTGCGGACCGGGCAACAACGGGGGCGACGGGTTCGTGGTTGCGCGCCGCTTGGCGGCCGCAGGCCGACGGGTGATCGCCGTCCTCGCCGCCGATGCCGGCCGGGTGGGCGGTCGGGCTGCCGGGCACAACTGGACCGTGCTCCAGGCCATGGCCTCCGCCGGCAGCCTGGAGCTGTCGGTGGCCCCCAACCCCGAGCTGCTGCTGCGCCTCCGCCCGCGGCTCTCGCCGGCGACCCTGGTGGTCGACGCGCTGCTGGGGAGCGGGGCCAGCGGCCCCCTCCGCGAGCCGATCGCGACCGCGGTGCAGCTCGCCAACGCGGTGCGCACCCACGCCCGCGCCGCCGGCCGTCCGTTCGCGACGTTGGCGGTCGACACGCCCACACGGATCGACCTCACCGGCGGCGCCCGCTCCGACCCGGTCGTGGAGGCCGACCTGACCGTCACCTTCCACCGCGCCAAGGCCGGCTTCGCCCTCGACGCCGATGCCCGCCGGCTGGCCGGCCGCTACTTCGTGGCGCCCATCGGGATCCCGCTCGAGGCGGAGGAGGGCGTGGTCCCGCCGGACGCGGAGTTTCCGCCGGGGCGCATCGCCCAGATCACCTGGCAGGAGCCGGAGGAGGGGGCGGATCCGCGCCTCCGGCCGGGCGAGGGGATCGGCGCGGGTCCCGGCCTCGACGAGTAG
>CAYXZN010000017.1:1753-4389 GCA_964469325.1 uncultured Steroidobacteraceae bacterium | reverse complement strand
TCCGCGCCTCCGGCCGGGCGAGGGGATCGGCGCGGGTCCCGGCCTCGACGAGTAGGGTCGCCGCCGTCGGTGCGGCGCCGGCCGCCCACCTCGATCGCCGCGCGGCTCGACCCCTGAAACGCTCCGCGCTTCGTTCATCCGGCGCATCGCGCTAGTGGCCTCAGCCAAACACCGGGGGATTCGAATGTCGACTGAACAGCCGCGGCCGACCGCTCCTCCACCGATTCACGCGCTGACGGTTTGAAACAGCGAAGGAGCCATGCGGTTCGGCCGCTCGACCGCCGTTCGAAACACCGCAGGTTTGAGCGGGGCAAACTGCGGCAGCTCGGCCGCCGGGTGAAACGCTCGTCGTTTGGCGTCAGCTCCCCACCGGTCAGGCCCCTGCCGGGATTCATGAGCGACGTGCCCAAGCGGCCCAGGATCGGTGCAGGAGGCATCGGCCTACTCGTAGACGGCCTTGAAGTCGACGCTGGGGTAGCGCTCGGAGAGCGCATCGGTCACCCAGGAGAGGAGGTCGCTGGGGTCGTAGAAGTCGGCGACGGTGCGGGCGTCGGTGACGGTCAGGCCGGTGCGGTGCGCCTCGATGTTGGCCAGCGCGCCGTGCGGCAGGTCGGTCAGGTCAAGACTGGTCTCGAAGCGCCCGTCGGCGCGCAGCACCAGCACGTCGTCCTCCTCCTCGAGCAGGGCGAGGTCGCCGGTGATCCCCAGCACCTCCTCCGCGTTGGCCACGAACTCCCGCAGCACCTGCTTCTGCTGGGTCTGGGCCTGGGCCCGATACGCATCGGCCAGCTGCCACAGGCGCTGCACCGCCAGTGTCTCGCGCTGCGCCGCGGGGAGGCCGCGCTGCCAGTCCTCCTCGGCGGGCGGCGGGGCGTCGTCGTCGAGCAGGGCGTCCTCCTTCTCCAGCTGGTCGGCGGGCATCAGGTGCGCGGCCGGGTCGCGGGCCGCCTCCATCAGCCAGGAGTAGATGTCGGCGGGGTTGTACAGCTCGACCACCTCGCTGAAGGCCTCGACCACCTGCTCCTCGTCGTACCACTCGCCGTCGGCGGGGTCCTGGTAGGTGAGGCGCGTGGTCCAGGTGTCGTCGACCGGGTGGTAGACGAGGTAGTCCTGCTCGTTGTCGACCAGCACGATGGGGCCGATCTCCCGCAGACGCTCCTTCTGGCTGTCCATGAACCGCCGCAGCTGCTCGGTCGACTCGTAGACGAAGTCGCGCCGCTCCAGCTCGGCCTCGCCGGCCAGCTCGCGCAGGGCGACGATTCGGGAGGAAGGCATCGGCTCAGACTCCTGGTTCGGTCAGTGCCGCGGCGTCAGGCGCAACGCTCAGCGCCGGAAGACGAGGTCGGGACCCATCCGGGTGCGAAGGAACATGGTGTGGCTGCGGTCGAAGATGGACTCCGCCACGCGGTGGCCGAAGCGGTTGGTGGCCTGGTCGGCGTAAAGCTGGTCGAGGACCCCGTAGCTGGGCAGGTCGAGCACGATCACGTTGTCCCAGTCGGACCCCTCGGTGACGTTGAACCAGCCCACGAAGCGGATCCCGTACTGGCGCTCGTACTTCGCCACCTGGCGGGGGAAGAACCGCTTCATGCCCTGCTTGAAGAGCGTGTCGCGCCCCTTGCGCACGGTGAAGAAGGTCAGCATCAGGGGCATTCGTCAGCCCTCGACGCGGTCGGTGTCGATCTTCGTGACCGGCTTCCTGGCTGCGCCGATGGAACGGCCGCGACCGCGCCCCTGGCGGCGGTCCGCGAAGAAGACGCGCAGCAGGAAGACGGCGGTCATGCTCACGAGGAAGAGCAGCGCCAGGTCGATGAAGAGCAGCACGGCCAGCACCCAGACCGGCCAGTGGAAGGTGAAGACGCCCAGCGGGATGAGCAGCAGGATCACCGCGAAGAGGCCGGCCAGGACGCTGAACTCGGTGAAGCTCGGCCCCTCGTTCGGATCGAGATCCTCGTTGTACTTGATCGACATGGCCGGGGCGCATGGTCCCATATCCGGCCCGCTCCCGCACGTGGGGAGCGGCCACCGGAGCCACGGTGGGGCCGTGTCCGGGCATCCCCAAACGCCTGGCGGTTGAAACGACGGTCGGAGCGGCGCGTGGTCGGCGCGCTCAAACACCCCGGGATTCCAATGGCGACCGAGTGGCCGATGCGAGCCGTTCCTCCGCCGGCTCAAACTGGCGGCGTTTGGAGCGCCGACCGCGGGCGTCGGTCTGGGCTCTTCGGTCGCTGATCGAAACGTGGGGTGATTACCCCGCGGGGCTGACAGCCTCGTACGTCATTCGGCCACCCGCGAGGGTCAGGCGGACGACGCCAGGCAGCTCCATCCCCAGCAGCGGCGTGTTCTTCCCGCCCGACACGAGTGCCTCCTCGCTGACGGTCCATCGCGCCGCCGGGTCGAACAGGACCAGGTCGGCCGCCGCGCCCACATCCAACGACCGCCGCTCCCCGATCAGCGCCGCCGGCCGCGGACCCAGCGCCGCCAGCAGCTCGGCGAGCCTCAGCCGTCCCGCCTCCACGGCCGCGAGGCCCAGCGACAGGGCGGTCTCGAGGCCGCTGATCCCCGGCGCCGCGGCCGCGAACTCGACCAGCTTCTGCTCCGGCGGGTGCGGGGCGTGGTCGGTGGCGATGGCGTCCACG
>CAYXZN010000017.1:0-1653 GCA_964469325.1 uncultured Steroidobacteraceae bacterium | reverse complement strand
CGCTCCACCACCGTCGACTCGGCAGTCGCCGGCCAGCCGCCCAGCCCGAGCCGCGTGGCCGTCCCTCCCGCGCGCATGAGCGCGCTGTCGGCGAGGGCGGGGTCCTCTGCGTGCTGCACGAGCGGCAGTCGGAGCGGGGCGAGGTGCGAGAGCGCCGAGCGCACCACGCTCGGCGAGGCGACCGCCGCCCCGTCGTCGCTGAAGCCCACGACCCCCGCCGCGGCCAGCTCCCCGAAGTCGACCAGGCGCTCGCCGGCCCGTCCGCGGGTGGCGGCGGCCACCACCTGGACGCGCGCGGCGGAGCTGCTCGCCGCGGAGAAGACGGCCGCGGCGCGGGAGGGCTCGTCCAGCGGCCGGTCGGTGTTGGGCATGGCACACACCGTCGCGAACCCGCCGCGTGCCGCCGCCCGGGTCCCGGACGCGATGCTCTCCGCCGCCCCGCCCGGCTCCCGCAGGTGCGCGTGCAGATCGCAGAACGCCGGAGCGGCCACCAGCCCGGAACCGTCCACGCGCCGCGCATCGGGCGGCAAGGACGCCGGGTCGACGAACACGCCGTCGGCGACGCCCAGGTCGCGCACGGCATCGGCACCGGAGGAAGGATCGACGACGTGCGCGCCCGTGAGGAGCAGCGCGACCGGGGGATCGGAGACGGACCCGAACCGCATTGGCATCGGCTCAGCCAGCGCCGGCCAGGAGCACCAACAGCGCCATGCGCACCGGCACCCCGTTGGCGACCTGCCGCCCAATCAGGCTGCGCGGCCCGTTGGCCAGCTCGGCGCTCAGCTCCACCCCCTCGTTGGTGGGGCCGGGGTGGAGGATCGGTGCGCCCGGACGGGCGAGCGCCATCCGCTCGGACGTGAGTCCGAACTCCCGCACGTACCAGCCAATGCTGGTCAGGTCCCCGCCCGCTTCCCGCTCGAGCTGGATGCGGAGCGCCATCACGGCGTCGACGCCATCCAGGGCCTCGGCCAGTGAGCGCGCCACCGTCACCCCGGGCCAGCCGGCGAACGCGGCGACCATGGTGGGCGGACCCGCCAGCCGCACCCGCGCCCCCAGGCGCGGCAGCAGCACGAGGTTCGAGCGGGCGACGCGCGAGTGCGCCACGTCGCCAACGATCGCGACCGTCCGCCCCTCCAGCGATCCGAGCGCCTCGCGCAGCGTCAGCGCGTCCAGCAGCGCCTGGGTCGGATGGGCGTGCACGCCGTCCCCGGCGTTGACCACCCGCAGGCCGGTGGACCGGGCGGCCAGGTACGGGGCCCCGGAGGCAGGGTGCCGCAGCGCCACCATTCCCACGCCGGTCCGCTCGAGCGTGCGCAGCGTGTCGACCAGCGACTCGCCCTTGACAACGGAGCTCCCCGCCACAGACAGGTCCGCGGTCCGCGCCCCGACCGCCTCCGCCGCCAGCTGGAAGCTGACCCGGGTGCGGGTCGACGCCTCGTAGAAGGCCAGCCCCACCACCTCGCCGCGCAGCGCCTCCGCGTACGGCTCGGGCTCCCGGCGCTCCCGCCGGTCGCGCATCTCGGCGGCCAGGTCCAGGCAGGCCGTCACCTCCTCGGTCGACAGCTGGTCGACGTCGAGCAGGTGGCGGTGCCGCCACGTCCCGGCAACGGTGCTGAGATGGGTGCGGCCGCTCATGGCTCGATCACCACCTCG
>CAYXZN010000016.1:0-17832 GCA_964469325.1 uncultured Steroidobacteraceae bacterium | reverse complement strand
GACGGTCTTTGCGCTCGTGAGCTCATTGGGCAGCGGATTGCAGCAGGCCGGCAGCTCATTAAATGCACCCGGCGCTTGGTCCGCTCCCACTCGGTTCCGCCCAGGCGGGACAGGGCCGGGGCGGTGCCGCCCGCGTAACGCGTGATGCGGCCGATCTGGTCGGTCGGCAGGTAGATCTTGTCCTCGCCGGCGAAGTCGAGCTGGAGGTACTCCTTCACCGCCTCGCCGTAGCGCCGCTGGGTCATGCCCACGTAGCGCGCGATCCCGTGGTCGACGTGGACGACCAGGTCGTCAGGCGCGAGCTTGCCGATCAGGTCGCGGGCGACGACCCGCTTGCCGGGCGTGATGCGCCGGATCCGCGTCGCCCCGAACAGCTCCCGGTCGGTCAGCACCAGCAGGCCCGAGCCGCGGTGGTCGAAGCCGCCCGACAGCGAGCCGTGCACGGCGCCGATGGCCCCCGGCGGAGGGGCCTGGCGCAGCTCCGCAACCGCCGCGGTCGGCCGTCCCGCCTCCTCCAGCAGCTCCCCGATCCGGCTCGCCTGGTCGGTCGTCACCACCACCCGGCGCCCCTCGCCGGCGAGGCGCAGCAGCCACTCCGCAGCCTGGTCGGGTCGCCCCGGCAGCGACGGGGCGGGGAGGAAGCCCACCTCGGCCGCCTCCGCCGCGGCCTCCTCGAGGCGCTCCGCGGACCGGGCCGACAGCCGCTCCAGGGCCGCGACGGCCTCGTACGGCAGCGGCCAGTCGGCGGGCAGCTCGCCGCTCTCGACCAGCCCGCTCCGACGCTCGGCCGCCTGTGCGTCGAGCTCCGCGGCGATGCTGCGCAGCTCGTCGGCGTCGGTCAGCACCAGGTGCGTCGATGGCGGCAGGTGCTCCGCGGCCGGCCCGGCGGTGAGCAGGACGGCCCACGTCTCGGCCGCTTCGCCCGGGTCGCCCTGCTCGAGCGCGGCGAGGTCCTCGTCCAGGGCCGGCGAGCGGGGTGTGGGTGCGCGCGTGCGCAGCTCGCCGAAGCCGCCGACCGGCAGGAACTCGCCGGCCGGCAGCAGTTCGATGCGCTCCAGCCGGCGCCTGCTGGCCTGCGTGACCGCGTCGAAGGCGCGGATCGAGTCGACCACGTCCCCGAACAGCTCGATCCGCACCGGGTCCGCAGCGCCCGGCGGCCACACGTCGACCAGCCCGCCACGGCTCGCGAGCTCGCCCATCCCGCTCACCTCGACGCTCGGCTCGTAGCCGCCGGCGACCAGGGCGGTGAGGAGGTCGCGCTGGACCACCTCCGCGCCCACCGCCAGCTCCCGGCGGCCCGCCGCCAGCTGCCGCGGGGAGAGGGTCCGCTGCACGAGCGCGAGGAGCGGGGCCACCACCACCAGCTCGCGCCTCCCCGCCCCCAGCTCGCCCAGCACGCGCAGGCGTTCCGCGGACTCGTCGCGCTCCGGCAGCGCCCGCTCCAGGGGCAGCGCCGCCCGCTCGGGCAGCACCTCCAGCCGGCCGCCGGGCAGCCAGGCGCGCAGGTCGTCGGCGAGCCGATGCCCCTCGTCCTCGTTCCGCACCACCACCACCAGCGGCGTCGCCGGCGCAAGCGCCGCGCGCCGGGAGGCGAGATGGGCTGCGCGGGCGGCGGCCGGCACGCGCAGCGTCTCGCCGGGAGGCGGCAGCGACTCCAGCAGCAGGTCGACGAGTCCCGCCAGACGGCGCGACTCCGCGGCGCGCTCGTGGCGGCCGCGCGCACCCCTCGCCGCCACCACCTGTTCCGCGCTGGGGCTGGCGGTGGTCACTCCCCCACCGCCGCCAGGTCGACGCCGTTGTAGCGGTTCATGACCGCCTCGACCCCCTCGGCCAGCCACAGCTCGCACGCGTCGGCCGCGGTCGCCACCGCCTCGGTGGCCAGGTCCCGTTCCCCCGGGCGGAAGGTCGACAGGACGTGGTCGACCGCATCGCCGGCGCGGCCGATTCCCACCCGCAACCGGGCGAACTCCTCGGTGCCGAGGCTGGCGATGGCGTCACGCAGCCCGTTGTGCCCACCCGCCGAGCCCGCCCGTCGGACCCGCAGGCGCCCGAGCGGCAGGTCGATGTCGTCGGCCACCACCAGCAGGTCGGCGGAGGGGTCGACGTCGGTCTGGCGCAGGGCCGCGCGGAGCGGGCCGCCGGAGCGGTTCATGTAGCGCATCGGCTTGACCAGCAGCACCTTCTCGGCCGGCTGCCCCAGGCGCGCCTCCAGCTGGGCCGCGCCGTCGCGCAGCCGTCCCTGGCCGGTCAGCCCCCAGCGGTCGGCGAGCAGGTCCACCACCCGGAAGCCCACGTTGTGGCGCGTCAGCAGGTAGCGCTCGCCGGGATTGCCGAGGCCGCAGATCACCTTCATCGCCGACCGATGGTAGCCGAGCGGTGTCGTAGCCTTTGGAGCGTGGCAGGCGTGGACGTGGCGATCATCGGCGGAGGCATCATCGGCACCGCCGCGGCGACCTTCCTGGCCGAGGGAGGGGCGTCGGTGACGCTGCTCGAGCGGGCCCAGATCGGGGCGGGGGCCTCCGGCCGCAACTCGGGCGCCGTGCAGCACCCGTTCGACCCGGTCCTGTACCGGCTCCACGCGGAGTCGCTCGCCCACTACCGTGCGCTGGCTGCCGATGACCACGAGTTCCGGTTCCCGCCGGTCCCGGCCGGCCTGCTGCTGCTGACCGATGACCTGGCGGCAGCCCACCGACGCGCCGATGAGCTTGCCGCCGCCTTCCCGGAGCTCGTGCCGGCGATCCTCGAAGAGGCGGCACTGCGCGACGAGGAGCCCATCCTGGCACCTCGCTGGGTCGGCGTCCGGCTCGCCACCGGCTATCCGGTGCCGCCCGCCGGGGCGGTGGCGGCGTTCGCCGCGCGGGCGCGCAGAGCCGGGGCGCAGATCCGGGAGGGCGTGACCGCCCGCCCGCTGCTGCGGAAGGGCCGATGCGGCGGAGCGAGGCTCGGCGACGGCGGCGAGCTGGCGGCCGGCGAGGTGCTGGTGGCGGCCGGTCCGTGGAGCCCGGAGCTGGTCGATCCTTCGGGCGGCTGGCGGCCCTTCGCCGCGACTCACGGCGTCACGGTGCAGGTCGCGCTCGGGGCGTCGTCGCGGCACATCCTCGAGGAGGGGGTGGTCCACACCGTGAACCGGCCGGTCGAGACGCCGGGCGAGCACGCCGCCGAGGGAAACGACCCGGAGAGCTTCTTCAGCCTGGTGAGCGTCGGGCCGGCCAGCACGCTCGGCTCGACCTTCCTGCCATCGGCCCCCGATCCGGAGCGGGTCGCGCCGCTGCTGGTCGAGCGCGGGTCCCGGTTCGTGCCCGGGTTGCAGGACGCGCCGGTGCTGTCCGTGCGTGTCTGCGTCCGACCCCAATCGCTCGACGGATTGGCGCTCGTCGGCCGCATCGAGGGAACCGAGGGGCTGTCGATCGCGGCCGGCCACGGCCCGTGGGGGATCTCGACCGGTCCCGCCTCGGCCCGACTGGTCGCGGACCTCATCCTGGGTCGCGAGCTCCGGCTGCCGCCGGAGCTCGACCCCGGGCGCTTCGGGGCGCCCGCCTAGCGGACCGCGTCGCCGCTCTCCGTGGGTGAGCTGAATGGCCAACCCACCTCCTGTGCGGAGTGCACAACGATTGGGCATCGGCCTGGCGGCGAGGCGGCTGGTGGGAGCGCGCACCGGTCCTTAGGCTGCGTGCACAACTTCGACTCCGCACACCCGAGGGGAACGATGCCCGCGATCGACACCGGCGACACCACCTGGATCCTCGTTTCGACCGCCCTGGTGATGCTGATGACCCCGGGGCTCGCCCTCTTCTACGGAGGGCTGGTGCGTCGCAAGAACGTCCTGTCGACGATCATGCACAGCTTCTTCATCCTCGGCCTCGTCAGCGTCACCTGGGTGCTGTGGGGCTACTCGCTGGCCTTCGGGCCCGACACCGGGCTGGGCCTGATCGGGAGCCTGGAGTGGCTGGGCCTGGAGGGAGTCACCGGCGAGCCGCACGACGTCTACGCCCCGACCGTCCCGCACCTCGCCTTCATGGCCTTCCAGATGATGTTCGCCATCATCACCCCGGCGCTGATCACGGGCGCCTTCGCCGAGCGGAAGCGCTTCAAGGCCTTCGTCCTGTTCAGCGTCGCGTGGTCGACCTTCGTCTACGCGCCGATCGCGCACTGGGTCTGGTCGCCGGATGGCTGGCTGGCCGGGCTGGGCGTGCTCGACTTCGCCGGTGGCACCGTGGTGCACCTGTCGAGCGGCGTGGCCGCCCTGGTGGCGGCCCTGTTCGTCGGTCGGCGGCTGGGGCTGCTGGGGCCGGCCACCGAGCCCCACGACGTGCCGATGACCGTCCTGGGCGCCGCTCTGCTGTGGTTCGGCTGGTTCGGCTTCAACGCGGGCAGCGCACTCGGAGCCAACGGGGTCGCCGCCGTGGCGCTGGTGACCACCAACACCGCCGCTGCCGCCGCTGCGCTGACCTGGGTCACCGTTTCGTGGCTGCACCGGGGCTCGCCGTCGGTGCTGGGCGCTGCCGTCGGGGCGGTGGCCGGGCTGGTGGCGATCACCCCGGCTGCCGGCTTCGTGACCCCCGCGGCGGCCATCCTGATCGGCTCCGGGGCGGGAGCGCTCTGCTACGCCGCCAGCCTGCTGCGGATCCGGGCGCGGATCGACGACGCCCTCGACGTCTTCGCCGTGCACGGGGTGGGCGGGGCCTTCGGCGCGGTGGCGACCGGCCTCTTCGCCACCACTGCGGTCAACTCCGGCGGCCGCGACGGGCTGCTCGCGGGTGCCGCCTCGCAGCTCGGCCTCCAGCTCCTCGGCACCGCCGTCGTCGCTGCCTACTCTGCGTTCGCCACCGCGCTGATCCTGGTCCTCGTCAACCTCGTCGTTCGCATCCGCGTCCAGGCCGGTGCGGAAGAGACCGGCCTCGACCTCGCCCAGCACGGCGAGGTCGCCTACCAGCCCTAGACCCCACAACGGTAGGAGGGACACCCATGGTCATCGCAGCGCTCGTCGTCTTCGCCCTGCTCCTGGTCGCCTGGATCCTGGCCCCGGCCGAGGCAGATCGGCACCCGGACGGGCTCGTCGAACTGGTCGACGCGGAGGGAATGCCGCGCGCCGCCTGACGACCCGACCCGCTAGGTCCCGCTGCTGACCGCGTGCCCGGCGCGGTCGAAGAGGGAGCCGGGCTGCCAGCTCACCTCGCGATGCTTGCGGTGCAGCACGCCCAGCACCTGGTGCTCGACGTCCCGCATCGCCTCCTCCTCTTCGAGCTCGGCGTGGTCGTGCCCGAGCAGGTGCAGCGTGCCGTGGATGGCGAGCAGGACGAGCTCCTCCGGCACGCTCCAGTTCCCCTCGGCGGCCTGCCGCACCGCCTGGTCCACGTCGATCACCACGTCGCCCAGCAGGACCTGCATGCCGGGGGGCCCGGCGCCGTCCTCGTCGACCATCCGGGAGCGGCGGCCATCGACGCTCCACTCGTGGAGGGGGAAGGAGAGGACGTCGGTGGGTCCGCGCTCGCCCATGTGGTCGAAGTTCAGGCGCTGCATCTCGCCGTCGCCGGTCAGCGTCACCTCGACCTCGACGTCGCCGCCCTCATCGGTGCCACGCAGCGCGACGCGGACCGTCTCCGCCACCGCGGAGCTGATCAGCGCGAGGGCCTGGTCCACGTCCAGCGGCTCAGCCGCGGCCCCCAACCGCTCCCGGCCGACGCGATCGTGGAACCTGACCTCGCATCCCATCGGGGACCATCGTAGGCCCCTCCAGCGCTGGCCTCAAGGCCGAACGGCCCTTCATCGGCCGCGGGCAGCCTCAGGCGCGCTCCCGCTGCGGCAGCGGGACGACGTTCTCGGGGTACTTGATCCGGGTGTGGTACATACCGAGCAGCTGCTGGACGAAGGCCTCTCGGATCCGGGCCACGTCGCGCAGCGTCAGGTCCGCCTCGTCGAGCTGCCCGTCCTCGAGTCGCGCATCGATGATGGTGCCGACCATGTCGCGGATCGATGCCTCGTCCTTCACGTCCAGCGAGCGCACCGAGGCCTCGACGCCGTCTGAGAGCATCAGGATCGCGGCCTCGCGGCTCTGCGGCCGCGGGCCCGGGTACCGGAAGCGGTCCTTGTTGACCAGCTCCTCGTTGCCGCCCGCGTCCCGCAGCGCCTTGCCGTGGAAGTAGCTCATCACGCTCGTCCCGTGGTGCTGCGGGATGAAGCCGATCACCTGCACCGGCAGCCCGTGCTCGTACGCGAGGTCGATCCCGTCTCGGATGTGGGCGGCGATGATCCGCGCGCTCGTCTCGGGGTCGAGGTCGTCGTGGATGTTGTGGCTCCCCGCCTGGTTCTCGATGAAGGCGAGCGGGTTCTTCATCTTGCCGACGTCGTGGTAGTACGCCGCCACGCGGGCCAGCAGCGGATCTGCGCCGATCGTCTCCGCCGCCCGCTCGGCGAGGTTGCCGACCATCACCGAGTGGTGGTAGGTGCCGGGGGTCTCCATCAGCAGCCGGCGCAGCAGCCGGTTCGACGGGTTCGCCAGCTCGAGCAGCTGGAAGATGGTCATGATCCCGAACAGGTTGCCGAGGACGGCGAACGAGCCGACGGCCAGGATCACCGCCAGCGCGGCGTTGACCAGCGCGGCGGCTCCCAGCTGGAGGAAGCCGTTCAGGTCGCGGTCCGACAGCAGCGAGAAGGCGCCGACGACCGCCAGGTTCGTCACGCCCAGCACGAAGCCGGCCCTCAGGAACGCGTTCAGCCGCTCGGCGTGGGCGATGGCCAGCAGCGAGGCGATCCCGCCGGCGAGCACGTACACCGCCAGCTCGAGGGAGTTCGCGTTGGTCAGGCCCGCCACCAGCGCGAGCGTCGCGGCCAGCGCCGCTGCGGCGTACCCCTGCAGGAGGATGCCCACCAGCAGCACCGCGGCCGAAGTGGGCACGACGTAGGCCCACAGCGTCCGGTCGCCGGCGATCCGGATGGCCAGGGCGCTGATCAGCAGGGCCATGATGAAGAGCAGCAGCGGCCGGGCCCGGTACCACAGCTCGGGCTGGAAGCGCCACAGGAAGACGACCAGCAGCACGGCCAGGAGGCTGGCGATCAGGCCCGCGCCGAGGAGGCCGCCCAGGTCGAGGCCGGCCTCGTCGAGGCCCAGCGCCTCGAGCTCTTCCACATCCAGGGCCGTCACGCGTGACCCCGCCTCGACGATCCGCTCGCCCTGGGTGATCTCGACCTCGCTGGGCCGCACCTGGGCCCGGGCGGCGGCCTTCGCCTGCTCGGTGGCCTCTTCGCTGACGCGCCGGGTGGGTGCGATGTGCGCGGCCGCCAAGTCGCCGGCGAGGGCGCGCGCATCGTCCGGCAGCTCGGTCGTGACCCGCTCCCGGACGCGCTGTCGCACCTCGTCCAGCTCGTCTTCACGGACATCGTCGGAGAGGCTCGTCTCGACGACGCCCACGGCGGCGGCCACCACCTGCTCCCACTCGCCGGGGGACAGCTCCTCGGCAACGAACAGAACCTGCTCCTCGGAGAGCGTCGGCGCGACCCGCCGGATCGATCCCGGCACCTCGTCCGGCAGCAGCCCGCCGCTGTCGCGGCGTCCGATGATCCACGCCACGGCGTTCCCGACCGATTCGAGCTCGGCGAGCTGCTCGTCGCGCACGTCCGCCGGCGGGGCGATCTGCTCGTAGATGGGCAGGATGCTCTCGGCGGCAGCGGCGCGGGCCGCCTCTGTCTCCGACTCGGACAGGAAGGTGACGCTCGCCGGGGCGTGAATGTCCTGCGGCGCGACGTCGCCCTCGGTCAGCTCGACCGCGGCGGAGTCGAGCCTGAAGCCGATGATGGCGGTCAGCGACGCTGCCACCACCAGCGCGACCACGGCGGCGCGCAGCAGGCTCCGACCGGTCAGTGCGAAGCCGGGCTCAGCCAGCGTCCGCGGAACGAACATCCGTCAGCGGTCCGGTGGCGATGCGCTCGCCAGCTGCCGGCGAACCGCCTCGCTCACCCTGCCGCCCTCGGCCCGGCCGCGCACGCGCGGCATCACCGCCCCCATGATCTGTCCCATCTGGGCGGGCGACGATGCGCCGGTCTCGGCAATCGCATCGGCCACGATCCGGTCCAGCTCGTCCGCCTCGAGCTGCTGCGGCAGAAACTCGCCGATGATGGCCAGCTCCGCCTCCTCGCGCTGCGCCAGGTCTTCCCGGCCCGCGCCCCGGAACTGCTCGACGCTCTCGCGGCGCTGCTTGGCCTGGCGCCCGAGCACCTCGACCATGTCGTCGTCGGAGAGAGCCCGTCCCAGCTCGATCTGCCGGTTCTGGGCAGCCGCCATGGCGAGCCGCAGGGTCTGGACGCGGCGATCGTCGCGAGCGCGCATCGAGTCGCGCATGGCCGCCTCGATCTGCTGCTGAAGGGTCATGGTGCTGGGTCGGAGGGGGCTCGACCGCCTGGGCGGTGAGCCGGAGTCGCGTCGCGCCGGGCTAGCCTCGGACGGCCTTGCGCTTCTTGGCCTCCTTGCGCTTGCGCTTGACGCTGGGCTTCTCATAGTGCTCGCGGCGACGCGCCTCGGCGAGGATGCCGGACTGCTGGATCTTCTTGTTGAAGCGCCGCAGCGCGCTCTCGAACGTCTCGTTTTCGCCCACGCGGACTTCTGCCAACCGACTTCGCCTCCTCTCCGCTCTCGACTCGCGCCGGGCATGCACGACCAGCGCACAGCTCAGCACGGGAGCCGGCGCAGGATACCAGCGCCCCTGCAGGCGGTCAACGAGCCGCCGGCGCCGATCGCGGCAGCTCCTAGCCGGGCGGCCAGCCCAGGCCGCGCCCACCCAGCAGATGGAGGTGCAGGTGGTCGACGCTCTGGCCGGCCGCCGGACCCACGTTGGTTACGATGCGGTAGCCGTCGGCCAGCCCCTCGCTGTCCGCCACGCGGCGCAGGGCGCCGAACAGCGCGGCCAGCAGGGCGGCGTCCTGGTCGGTCAGCTCGTGGGCGGAAGCAACGTGCCGCCTCGGGATGGCGAGCACGTGCGTGGGGGCGCGGGGCCGGATGTCGCGGAAAACGACCACCTGGTCGTCGCTCTCCACCACGTCCGCGGGGACCTCGCCGGCGGCGATCCGGCAGAAGAGGCAGTCGCTGTCGGGCATGGCCTGAGCCTAGGCCAGCCGATGGCCAGCGACAAGGGCGACCCAGTCGTCGTCCGTGCAGCGCGCGTGCACGGCCAGACCGGCCCCTTCCAAGGCCCGCGCGACCTCCGCCTGCCGCGAGCCGATGATCCCCGCGGCGACGAGGCGGCCCCCCGGGACGAGGTGAGCGGCCAGGCGCGGGGCCAGCGCGACCAGGACCGATGCCACCAGGTTGGCGACCACCAGCGGGTACCGCTGCGAGACCTCCTCGGAGAGGCTCCCGTGCTCGATGGACAGCCGGGCGGCCACACCGTTGCGCTCGGCGTTCTCGCGCGTCGCGTGCACCGCGGCCGGGTCGGTGTCCACGCAGTGGGCCCGCACGGCGCCGAGCATCAGCGCGGCGATGGCGAGGATCCCAGATCCCGAGCCCACGTCGAGGACCCGGGGCGGCATCGGCGCCAGCTCCTGCAGGACGCGCAGGCAGGCCCGGGTGGTGGGGTGAAGGCCGGTGCCGAACGCCATGCCGGGGTCCAGGCGCAGGACGACGTCGTCGCCGGTCACGGGCGGCTCCAGCCACGACGGGACGATCAGCAGCCGCCCGATGCGCTGGGGGGCGTAGCCGCTCCGCCACCCCTCCAGCCAGTCAACCTCTTCGACCGATCGGACGCTGAGCTCGCCGATGGGGCGCAGGTCGAACGCCTGGAGATGGCCGAGCGCCCCCTCGGTACGCTGCACGGCGTCCGGGGCGTTGCCGTCATCGGGGATGTGGACCGTCACGAGGTACGGCGCGGAGGGATCCTCGCGCAGGGCCTGCTCGTCGTCGGGGTCGGCGACCAGCCGGGTCGGCCGCACCGCCGACCCGCGGCCCAGGCGCCCGAAGATCTCCGAGACCGCCTCCACGGCCTCTGCATCGGCCTCGACGGTCAGCTCCAGCCAGCGCACGACGCGGCTCGCTGCCCCTACGACAGGGCGTCGCGGAGGCGGTCGACGATGCTCGGCCGGTCCTTGGGCACGGCGGCGGGTCTGGCGACCTCTCCGAGCTCCCGCAGCAGCTCCCGCTCCCGGCGGTTGAGGCGGGTCGGCACCACCAGCGTGGCGATCACGTGCAGGTCGCCGCGGCCGCTGCCGCGGAGCCTGGGGACCCCCTTGCCGCGCACGCGGAACTCCTGCCCGCTCTGTGTCCCGCCCGGGACCTCCAGCTCCTCGCTCCCCTCCACGGTGGGCACGCTCACCTTCGTCCCGAGGGCGGCCTGCGGGAAGGTGAGCGGCAGCTCGTAGTACAGCTCGGTGCCGCGGCGCACCAGCTCCGGGTGCTCGCGGACCGTGACCACCACGTACAGGTCGCCGGCCGGCCCGCCCCGCGGCCCCGCCTCCCCCTGGCCCTCGAGCGCGATCCGCTGGCCGGCGTCGATGCCGGCAGGAACCTGGACCTCGATCCGTCGCTCCTCGCGGACCCGGCCGTCGCCCCCGCAGCTGCGGCAGGGAGAGGCGATGACCCGCCCCTCGCCGCCGCAGCGCGGACAGGTGACGATGTTCACCATCTGGCCCAGGATCGTCTGCGCCACTCGGCGCCGCTCGCCGGTTCCGTTGCACTCGGGGCAGCGCTGCGGCTCGCTCCCCGGCTCCGCCCCGCTGGCGTTACAGACGGTGCAGCGCACCATGGTCGGGAAGCGGATCTCCCTGGTCACCCCGAAGACCGCCTCGGCGAAGTCGATGGTCAGGTCGTAGCGCAGATCGGCGCCGGCCACGACGCGTCGGCGGGATCGGGTCCCCCCGCCCATTCCCCCGAAGAAGGCGTCGAAGATGTCGCCGAACGGACCGAAGCCGCCGCCGAACCCCTCGAAACCGCCGGCGCTGGCTCCGTCGACCCCTGCGTGGCCGAACATGTCGTACGCCTGGCGGCGCTGCGGATCGGAGAGCACCCGGTACGCCTCGTTGAGCTCCTTGAAGCGCAGCTCGGCGTCGTGGCTGCGGTCCACGTCCGGGTGGTGCCGCTGGGCGAGCCGTCGGAAGGCACGCTTGATCTCGGCGTCTGTCGCCTCGCGGGAGACGCCGAGGATGTCGTAGTAGTCGCGCTTGACCGCCATCGGTCGGCGATTATAGCGGCTGGCACTCTGGTTCCCGGAGTGCCAAAACCCGGGCGCCGCGTCGTCGCCGTTGCTACGATCCGCGCCCGATGGTGTCGCACGTTCCACAGCTCGCCCTGTCCCGCGCCGAGGCGCGGCAGTTCCTCGTGCGCCGCCAGCTGCTCGACCGGCCCCGGTCGTTGCCGGCGGACTCCGGGTCGGTGCTGCGGGTCATCGATCGGCTAGGCTCGCTGCAGTTCGATCCGCTGGAGGTGCCCGGAGCCCGGAACCACGACCTGGTGCTCCATGCCCGGGTCGACGGCTACCGACGGGGCTGGTGCGAGGAGTGGCTCTACGGGCCGGATCGGCGTCTGATCGAGCTCTACAACAAGAGCCTCAACATCCTGCCCATGGGCGAGCTGCCTCACTACCGCCTCGCCTGGGAGCGGGCCGCGGAGCGCTACCGCGACACGATCCTGCGCGAGCAGGCCTCGACGGCGGAGGCGATCCTGGAGCGCATCCGCCGCGACGGACCGCTGTCCACCGCGGCGTTCCGCGACCACAACCACGCCGTCGACTGGTGGTGGGCTTCCACGCCGGCGGCGCGGGCGGTGATGGAGGCCCTCTTCGTCAGCGGCCGGCTCGGCATTGCCCGGCGCGAGGGAAACCGGCGCTTCTACGACCTGATCGAGAGGCTCGTCCCCCCAGACCTGCTGGCCCGCCCCGAGCCGGAGGAGGAAGCGCAGCGCCATCGGCTGCTCAGCCGGTTCCGGGCGGTGGGGCTCCTGGGAGCGGGAGGGCAGGCCGAGATCGTGTACGGCACGGGCAACGCGGCGGAGCGGACGCGGCGCATCGCCGAGCTGGTGGAGGCGGGAAGCCTGGTGCGGGTCGACGTCGAGGGGCTGCGCGGCCCCCGGTACGTGCTGGCCGAGGAGCTGCCGCTGCTCACTGATGACGTGGCCGAACGGCCCGGGGGCGTGGCCTTCCTGGCTCCGCTCGACCCGCTGGTGTGGGACCGGCGCCTGCTCCGCGACCTGTGGAGATTCGACTACCTGTGGGAGGTGTACGTGCCGGAGGCGAAGCGGCGCTGGGGCTACTACGTGCTGCCCATTCTGTTCGGCGACCGGTTCGTGGGCCGCATCGAGCCGCGGCTGGAGCGCTCGAGTGGGAGCCTGCGCATCCTCGGCGTCTGGTTCGAGCCGGGGTTCGCGCCCGTGGAGGAGCCCGGCTTCCTGCCCGCCCTGTCGGTGGCTCTCGACGCCTACCGAACCTTCGTCGGGGCACGAACGATCAGCTGGCCCCGGCGCCGCCCGGGCCGCGACCTGGCCGGCGCGCTGCGCCGGCTCGGCTAGCTCGCCGAAGGCGGCGGTCGAGGGCGGTCAGCCGCTCCAGGAAGCGCTCAGCGTCGGCCCGGCTCACGAGGCGACCGGCGCATCGGCGAAGTCGACGACCAGCGGGGCGTGGTCCGAGGGGATTCCCTCGAACGACCTGGGCTTGCGCGCCTCGCGGTCGCGCTCCGCGGCCACCGCCCGCCGGGCGAGGGGCTCGGTGAGGTACACGTGATCGATCCGCATGCCCAGGTTCTTGTGGAAGTTGCCGGCGCGGTAGTCCCACCACGTGAAGTAGCCGCCCTCGGGGTGGAACCGCTCCACGACGTCGACCAGGCCCCACTCCCGGAGCCGTGCCACCCGCTCCCGTTCCGGCTCCGAGACGTGGGTCGCGCCGTGGACGGCGGCCGGATCCCAGACGTCGGCGTCGCGCGGCGCGACGTTGAAGTCGCCGCACAGCGCCAGCGGCAGGTTCGGATCGCAGCTGGCCCGGATCCAGTCGTTGAGCCGGTCAAGCCAGGCGAGCTTGGCGTCGTAGAACTCGCTCCCCACCACCCGGCCGTTGGGCACGTAGATGCTCACAACCCGCACGCCGCCGCAGCTGGCCGCCACCAGCCGCCCACCATCGTCGGTCCAGCCGTCGGGCGCGGGGCCGATGCCGCCCACCAGGTCCTCGACCCCCACCCGCGACGCGATCGCTACGCCGTTCCAGCGCCCCATGCCGTGGTGGGCCAGCTCGTAGCCCAGCTCGCGGAAGGCGAGCGCCGGGACGTCCGCGTCGGCGACCTTCGTCTCCTGCATGCACACGACGTCCGGGCGCGGGTCGATCTTCCCGAGCCAGTCGAGGACGCGGGGCAGGCGCGCCTTGAGCGAGTTGACGTTCCACGTCGCGAGGCGCATCGGCTCAGGCGCCCCGGGTCCGTCGCAGGGCCGATCGACGCTCCAACTCGCGCTGGTTCGCCCGAATCGCCCGATCCGCCAACCGGACGATCAGCTCAGTCTCACGCACGGGCACCTTCACCCAGTCGGAGGTGCGGGTTCGCCTGATGACGCGAGGATCCCTCAACGCCTCCGACACCAGCGATCGCGTGACCCGCACCTCCACCTCGGCTCCGTGGCAGTGCACGATTTCGCGACCCCTGATCCAGAACGCGGGATCGGCACCCCAGCGGGACGGTCGCTCCTCGAATCCGGGCAGCGCGAGCAGCCGCTGGCGAAGCAAGGCGTGCGCGGGCATGGTCCTGATTATGAGAGCTCGAACTGATCAGCTTCCTGCTCATCGGCCTCGCCATCTTCGCCTTCGTGGTGAAGCCCATGGACGCCTTCGAGAAGCGCCGCCAGGCGGCCGATCCGGAGGCACCGACCACCAGACCTGCCCGGAGTGCGCCAGCGAGATCCCGGTGGCTGAGCGCCGCTGCCCGAACTGACCCAGCCCCTGCCCGCCTGACGGTCGCCACTCAAACCTCACCTTCAGGGAGCTCTGATCCTCCCCAGAGTTGAAAGGCCGTCGACCCGCCCCCGCCGACCGTTGCAGCGCCGGGCGCGCGGGGGCTGAGTCGACGGCCATCCCGGACCGGGGAGGGAGGGTCAGACCTCCTTGTACTCGCCCTCGATCGTCTCCTCCTCGTCGGTCGCTTCCCCCTCGGCGGCAGCGCCGTCGCCACCGGCCTGTCCGTCGCCGCCCTCGCCGCCCGGGGCGGCGCCCGCGGCCTCGTAGGCGCGGCTGCCGACCCGCTGGAGCGTCTCGTTCAGCTGCTGGCGGGTGGAGTCGATCACCCCCAGGTCGTCGCCCTTCAGCGCCTCCCGCACCGCGTCGATGCGGCCCTGGATCTCCTGGCGCTCCTCGTCGGAGAGCTTCCCCTCCAGGTCCTTCATGAGCCGCTCCGCCTGGTAGGTGAGCGCGTCGGCCTCGTTGCGGGTCTCCGCCTCCTGGCGCCGGCGCCGGTCCTCCTCGGCGTGCGAGGCCGCGTCGCGGACCATCTGGTCGACGTCCTCCTTGGAGAGCATCGAGGAGGCGGTGATGGTGACCTTCTGCTCCTTGTTGGTCGCCTTGTCGCGGGCGGTGACGTTGAGGATGCCGTTGGCATCGATGTCGAAGGTGACCTCGATCTGGGGCACGCCTCGTGGAGCCGGCGGGATCCCGTCGAGACGGAACGTGGCCAGCTTCTTGTTGTCGGCCGCCATCTCCCGCTCGCCCTGGAGGACCACGATGTCGACCGAGGGCTGGTTGTCCGAGGCGGTCGAGAAGATCTGGGTGTGGCTGGTCGGGATGGTCGTGTTGCGCGGGATCATCTTGGTCATCACCCCGCCCAGCGTCTCGATGCCGAGCGTCAGCGGCGTGACGTCCAGCAGCAGGACGTCCTTCACCTCTCCCGCCAGCACGCCGGCCTGGATGGCGGCGCCGATGGCCACCACCTCGTCGGGGTTGACCCCCTTGTGTGGCTCCTTGCCGTTGAAGAGGCGCTTCACCGCCTCGATCACCGCCGGCATCCGGGTCTGTCCGCCGACCAGGATCACCTCGTCGATGTCCGCCGGCTTGAGGTTGGCGTCGGCCAGCGCCTGCTTGACCGGCCCCTCCGTCTTGCCGATCAGGTCCGCCACCAGGTCCTCGAGCTTGGCCCGGGTCAGGGTGGTGACCAGGTGCTTGGGGCCGGTCTGGTCAGCGCTGATGAACGGCAGGTTGATCTCGGTCGAGGTCGTGCTGGACAGCTCGATCTTCGCCTTCTCAGCGGCCTCCTTGAGCCGCTGGAGGGCGATCCGGTCCTTCGACAGGTCGATCCCCTGGTCGCGCTTGAACTCCTCGATCAGCCAGTCGATGACCCGCTGGTCGAAGTCGTCACCGCCCAGGTGAGTGTCCCCGTTGGTGCTTCGCACCTCGAAGACCCCCTCGGAGAGCTCGAGGATCGAGATGTCGAAGGTCCCGCCGCCAAGGTCGTAGACGGCGATCTTCTCTTCCTTCTGCCGATCCAGGCCGTAGGCCAGCGCCGACGCGGTCGGTTCGTTGACGATCCGCTTCACGTCCAGCCCGGCGATGCGCCCGGCGTCCTTGGTCGCCTGGCGCTGGGTGTCGTCGAAGTAGGCCGGAACGGTGATCACCGCCTCGGTGATCTTCTCGCCCAGGTACGACTCGGCGTCGGCCTTCAGCTTCTGGAGGATCATGGCGCTGATCTCCGGTGGCGTGAAGGTCTTGTCGTTGCCGAACACGACCACGACGCCGTCGCTCTTGGGGTCGTTCTCGACCTTGTACGGCACCAGGTCCTTGCTGCGCTGCACCTCCGGGTCGTCCCATCGGCGCCCCATGAAGCGCTTGATGCTGAAGATCGTGTTCTCCGGATTGGTGATCGCCTGTCGCTTGGCGACCTGGCCGACGAGCCGCTCGCCGCCCTTGGCGAAGGCGACGACCGACGGGGTGATCCGACCGCCCTCTGCGTTCGTGATCACCTGCGGCTCGCCGCCCTCCATCACGGCCACCACGCTGTTGGTGGTGCCGAGGTCGATTCCGATGATCTTGCCCATGGTTCTCGCGTTCCCTCAGATCGTCACTCGGTGGGACCGGTGCCGTCGCCCGCGGCGGCGGACGAGGGCTGCGCCGATGGTTCGGCGCGCGGCCCTTGCGGGTTGTTGGCGACCGCCACGAGGGCAGGACGCAGGACCCGGTCGTGGAGCCGGTATCCGCGCTGCATCTCGCTGATCACCAGGTTGTCGGGGTGCTCGGTCGTCTCGGTGTGGACGACCGCCTCGTGCAGGTTCGGGTCGAACGGCCGGCCGACCGCCTCGATCGGCGTGACGCCCTCGGACTCTAGGATTCCCCGCAGCTTGCGCTCGACCAGCCGTACGCCTTCCACCCACGCTTCGTGGGCGTCCGCAGGCACGTTGTCGAGGGCACGCTCGAAGTCGTCGAGCACAGCCAGCAGGCGGGAGAGGAGCGCGGCGGCGCTGAGCTGCGCCAGCGCGGTTCGCTCCTCCTCGGTGCGTCGCCGGTAGTTCGAGAAGTCAGCGGCGGAGCGCTGCCACTTGCGCAGGTGCTCCTCCGCCTCGCGCCGGGTTCGCTCCAGCTCGCCCTCGAGCTCTTCGATCCGCTCGAGCAGCTCGCTGCGGCCGGGGGTCGGGGTCTCGGCCATGCGCTCCTCGGCCCGCGTTCGCGGCTTGTCACCGCCGTTCCGCTTGGTATCAGTCATGGCTCTCCGAGTGCTGTCGGCCCACCAGCTCGTCGAGGAGCGTGGCGAGGTAACGGACGGTCGGGATGGCCCTCGGGTAGGGCATGCGCGTGGGACCAAGCACGCCGAGCAAGCCGAGTGCCTGATCGGGCTGCCCGTACCCGGCGAAGACGAGCGACACCTCACGCATCGCGTCGTTGGGGTTCTCACGGCCGATGATCACGTGCACGCCGCCGCGCCGCGCCACCACCGGCAGCAGCTGCTGGAGGTACTCCGCGCGCTGCAGCGCCTCGAGGATCGGCCGCAGCCGCGACCCCTCGGCGAACTCCGGCTGCTCGAGGACGTTGACGATGCCGTCGGTCACCACCTCCTCGATGAACAGCGCGTCCGACTCCTCGAGCATCTGCGCCACCGACTCGGCGACATGCGCCGCCGGCGGCGACAGCCGGGAGAGGCGCCTGCGGACCTGCGGCGCCGACAGGCCGCCGAACGCGGCGTTCAGGGTGGCGGCCACCTCGTCCAGCTCGGCCTGGCCGCCGTGCGCGCCACCGGCCAGGCGGTCGAGGGTGGACGAGTCGAGCCGGCGCTGGACAACCTTGCCGTCCGACAGCACCAGCACCGCCAGGCGCGCGCCGTCGGCCAGCTCCACCAGCTGGAGGTGCCCGTAGCGGGCCAGCCGGGCGCGGGCCGGCGTCACGACTGCGGCGCTGTGCGTGCTGCCGGCGAGCACCGATGCCGCGAGGCGCAGCCACTCGTTGTCGGTCAGCTCGACCTGGCTGAACATGTGCCGGATCATGAGCCGGTCGGCGCGGTCGAGCTCCGCCTCCGGCATCAGCGTCTCGACGTACAGGCGGTACCCGAGGTCCGACGGGACGCGGCCCGCCGAGGTGTGCGGGTGGGTCAGCAGCCCCAGCGCCTCGAGCTCGGCCATCGTGTTGCGCACCGTCGCCGAGCTGACGCCGAGGCCATACCGCAGGACGAGCGCCTTCGAGCCGACCGGGACGGCGGTGCGGAGGTACTCCTCGACGACCGCGCGCAGAACCGCCCGCTGACGGTCGGTCAGCGGGTGCGCCGGTCGCCCTGTCGGACGACGCTCATCGTTCCGCGTCCTCAGCTCGTGCTCCATCGCTCTCCCTGGCCGAGGCGGCCGCAGAAAGGGCCGTCCTCGTCCTTAGCACTCTCATGGTCAGAGTGCCAACGTGCGTGTTCGAGGAT
>CAYXZN010000015.1:12439-17852 GCA_964469325.1 uncultured Steroidobacteraceae bacterium | reverse complement strand
GGCCGTCGACGGCGACGATGCGGTCGCGCTCCTGAAGGCCGGCGGCGACCGCCGGGCTATCGGCCTGCACCTCGGTGACGGTTAGCGGCGCCAGGTAGCGAGGCTGCGGCAGCCCGGCGACCACCGAGAAGAGCGCCACCGCCAGGAGGAAGTTCATGGCCACGCCGGCGAGCAGCACGGCCAGCCGGACCGGGATCGGCTTGAGGTTGAAGGCGCCGGCGGCCATCCGTTCGATCTCGGTCTCGGTCAGCCCCTGGCGGCGGAGCCGATCCAGCTCGCTCTCGCCGTCCTCGCCCAGCATCTTCACGAACCCGCCCAGCGGGATCCAGTTCAGCGAGTAGCGGGTGCCGCGCCAGCGCAGCGACGCGATCCGCGGCGGAAATCCGACTCCGAACTCCTGGACGGTGATGCCCGCCAGCTTGGCGACGGCGAAGTGGCCGACCTCGTGCACCAGCACGAGGATCACGAGCACCACGATGAAGGCGACGACGGTCGTCAGCAGCTCCATCGGCTCAGGCCTCGCCCGTGCCCAGCTCGGCGGCGAGGGCCCCGCGCACTTCCGCGTCCAGCGCCACCAGCTCGTCGAGCTCGGGCTCGCGGTCCTTCCCCCAGCGGGCCACGGACTCGCCGATCACCTCGGCGATGCGCGGCAGGCCGATCCGGCGCGCCAGGAAGGCGGCCACGGCCACCTCGTCGGCCGCGTTCAGCACCACGCCCCGGTTCCCGCCCCGCTCCGCTGACCGCCGTGCCTCCCGGTAGGCTGGGAAGCGCGCCTGGTCGAGCACCGCGAAGTCGAGCGTCCCCCACCGCTCGGGGGGCGCGTGGCGCGCAGGCGAGGCGAGCCGATCCGGGTAGGTCAGCGCGTACTGGATCGGCAGTCGCATGTCGGGGAGGCCGAGCTGGGCCTTGTACGAGCCGTCGGCGAACTCGACCAGCGAGTGCACCAGGCTCTGGGGGTGAATCACGGCGTGGATCTTACTGTAGGTCAGTCGGTAGAGCCATTTGGCCTCGATCACCTCGAACGCCTTGTTGACCAGCGTCGCCGAGTCGATGGTGATCTTCGGCCCCATCCGCCAGGTCGGATGCGCCAGCGCCTGCTCGGGCGTCACGTGCTCGAGCTCGGCGGGGAGCCGGTCGCGGAAGGGGCCGCCGCTGGCGGTGAGGACCAGACGCGACACCGAGGCCTCCGGTTCCCCGGCGAGGCACTGCCAGATCGCCGAGTGCTCGGAGTCGATCGGGCGCAGCCGGTCGAGCGCCGCGACCAGGCTCGGCGCCGAGGCTAGGCGGCGCGCCACCAGGTGTCCGCCGGTGACCAGCGTCTCCTTGTTCGCCAGCGCGACGCGTCGCCCCGCGTCCAGTGCCGCCAGCACGGCCGGCAGCGCCGCCATACCGGTGGTCGCCACCACCGCCAGGTCGACCCCCTCGCCGATCGCCAGCTCCTCCAGCCCGCCGCCCGCCCAGCGGGATCGGTCCAGCCCGGCCGGGGGGCCCGCCGGCGTCCAGCAGCGCGCCTGGGGCCACCGCTCCAGCTGGGCCGCCAGCTCCGGGCTCGCACGTCCTGCGGCCAGCGCGCGCACCGCGAAGCGATCGGGATGGCGGGCGATCACCTCGAGCGCCTGGCGGCCGATCGAGCCGGTGGAGCCGAGCAGCGCGATGCCGAGCACGACGCTCAGACAGCGTAGCCGGCGAACGCGATCGCGTAGCCGGCGAGCACCGGCGCCGCGAACAGGAACGAGTCGATCCGGTCGAGGATGCCGCCGTGGCCGGGGATCAGCACGCCCGACTCCTTGCGCCCGCCAGCCCGCTTCAGCATCGACTCCGCCAGGTCGCCCGCCTGCGCCGCCAGTCCGACCACCGGGCCGATCACCAGCGGGTGCCAGGCGTCCAGTCCGACCAGCGCCGCGCCGATGCCCGCCCCGACCGTGGCGAGCAGGAGACCGCCCACCAGGCCCTCGATCGTCTTCGACGGGCTGATGTGGTCGATCAGGCGTCGGCGCCCGAGCCAGCGGCCGGCGAAGTAGGCGCCGGTGTCGTAGCCCCACACCACCAGCAGCAGCGTGAACGCCCAGGCGGCGCCGGATCGCAGGCCGAGGATGCCGACCGACGACGCGGGCGACCCATCGGCCGGAACCAGGTGGGCCACCACCACCATGAACGGCAGCAGCAGGCCGATGTAGGCGACGCCGAACCCCGTCGTCGCCCAGGTCATGAAGCCCTTGCGCGGGTCGCTACGGGTGAAGGAGACGAAGCCGACCAGGACCACGGTGGCGGCGAAGGTGAGCACGGCGATGCCCGGCGGCTGCGCCAGTCGCAGCACGTCCACCAGCGCACCACCCACCCCCGCCTCGTTGACCGCGACGATGCCCGCCGCCGCCACCGCGAGGCCGCCGACAAGGGTCAGCACCTGCGGCGGCTCGAAGCCGGCCGCGTCGAGGATGGCGATCAGCTCGACCAGGGCCAGGAACGCCGCCAGGCCGACCGTGATGGAGATCCACGGCTCGCCCAGCAGCACGACCCCCAGCACGACCGGGATGAGGACCGCGGCGGTCGCAAGCCGGGTGATGAGCACGGCTAGCTCCCGAACCGCCGCTGCCGGCGCGCGTACTCCTCCAGCGCCGCGTCGAGGTCGCCCTCCGTGAAGTCGGGCCACAGGGCGGGGCAGAAGATCAGCTCGGCGTACGCGCCCTGCCACAGCAGGAAGTTGCTGGTGCGCTGCTCGCCGCCGGTGCGGATGATCAGGTCGGGATCGGGCTGTCCGGCGGTGTAGAGGTGGCGGGCGAGGGCCTCCTCGTCGACCTGGTCGGGGGCGGCGCGCGCCGCGATCAGCGCCCGGGCGGCGTCCACGATCTCGGCCCGGCCGGAGTAGTTGAACGCGATGTTGAGCGTCATGCGCGTGCCGGCGGCGGTCCGTGTCTCAGCCTCGCGGATCGTCCGCTGCACGTCCGCGGGCGCCTCGGCCAGCCGGCCGATGACCCGGACCCTGACCCCCTCGGCGACCAGGTCGTCGGTGTGCTGCCGAACCGCCCCCTCGATCAGGCCGAACAGGCTCGTCACCTCGTCCTCTGGCCGACGCCAGTTCTCGCGGCTGAACACGTACAGGCTCAGCACCTCGATCCCGCGGGAAGGTGCGGCGCGGACGATGGGCCGGATCGCATCCACCCCGCGTACGTGTCCGGCTATGCCCGGCAGGCCGCGGGCTCGCGCCCAGCGGCGGTTGCCGTCCATGATGATCGCCACGTGCCGCGGGCGAATGGACGGCAGCTCAGACCTCCATCACTTCGTCTTCCTTGCGCTCGCCGCGCTGATCAGCCTGCGCGACGAAGGAATCGGTCAGCTCCTGGAGCGCCGCGAGCTCGCGACGCTCCTCGTCCTCGCCCAGCTCACCGTCTCGCATCGCCTTCTTCAGCTGATCGGCGGCCTCGCGCCGGAAGTGCCGGATCTCGACCCGCGCCTCCTCCACCCGCCGGCGGACCTGCTTGACGAGCTCCCTCCGCCGCTCCTCGGTCAGCTGCGGGACGTTCAGTCGCACCACCGTCCCATCGACGTTCGGCACGAGGCCGATGTCGCTCTTGGTGATCGCCTTCTCGATGGAACCGAGCACCGACCGGTCCCAGGGCTGAATCACTATCAGGTGCGCGTCCGGGACGCTGATACCGGCCAGCTGGTTGATTGGGGTCGGCGTGCCGTAGTAGTCGACGCTGATCCGCTCGACGAGCGCGGGCGATGCCCGCCCGGTGCGAATGGTCTGCAGGTCGCGCTCGAGCGCGTCGACCGCCCGCTGCATCTTGGGTTCGGCCGCGGTCAGCGCCGCATGGGTCATCGCGTCACCTCCCCGGAGACGAGGGTGCCGATCGGCTCGCCACGCACCGCCCGCACGATGTTGCCCGACTGAGTCATGTCGAAGACCACGATCGGCATCTCGTTGTCCATCGCGAGGGAGACGGCGGTGGCGTCGAGCGCCTGCAGGCGGTGCTTGAGCAGGTCGGTGTAGTGGATCTGGCGGTAGCGGTGGGCCCCGGGCTCCTTCTCGGGATCGGCGTCGTACACGCCGTCGACCCGGGTCGCCTTCAAGATCACCTCGGCGCCGACCTCGACGGCGCGCAGCGTGGCGGCGGTGTCGGTGGTGAAGTACGGGTTGCCCGTCCCGGCGACCATGATCACCACCCTGCCCTTCTCGAGGTGCCGCACCGCCCGTCGGCGGATGTAGGGCTCGCAGATCTCGGGCATCGCGATGGCCGAGAGCACCCGCGTGGGGCAGCGGGCCTGCTCCAGCGCGTCCTGCAGCGCCAGGCCGTTCATGACCGTGGCCAGCATCCCCATGTAGTCGCCCGTCGCGCGGTCCATCCCGCGTGCCGAGGCCGCCAGGCCCCGGAAGATGTTGCCGCCGCCGACCACCACCGCGACCTCGACGTCGGCCTGGCGCGCCTCCGCCACCTGGGCGGCGATGTCGCGCGTCACCTCGGGGTCGATGCCGTACGCCCGCTCCCCCATCAGCGCCTCGCCGGATAGCTTCAGCAGGACCCGCCGGTACGTGACGCTGGGGCGTCCGGCCGGCTCGGTCGGACGAGTGCTCTCGCTCGGCGGGGCGCCGGCCAACTCAGGCCACCTCGGCGGGTTCGGCCACCGGCTCGTCGTTGCCGCTGTCAGCGCTCGACTCGCCGACCGCCATGCGCGTGAAGCGCGCCACCCGGATGTTCTCCCCGAGCAGGGCCACCTTCTCGGTGATCAGGTCGCCGATCCGCTTGTCCGTATCCCGGTAAGGCAGGTCGAGCAGCGAGACCGACTCGAGCCACTTCTCGAGCTTGCCCTCCACGATCCGCTCGACCCGCTCCGCGGGATGTCCCTCGGTGCCCGCCTCTGCGGCGAAGAAGCGGCGCTGGGTGTCGACCACCTCGGACGGTACGTCGTCGCGCGAGACGTACAGCGGGGCGTGGCCGGCGACCGCCATGGCGAGCTCGCGGGCGAGCTCCTGGAAGTCGTCGGTTCGAGCCACGAAGTCGGTCTCGCAGTTCAGCTCGAGCAGCACGCCGAGCCGATTGCCGTGGTGGATGTAGCTGGCGATCACGCCCTCGCGGGCCTCGCGCCCAGCCTTGCGGGCAGCGGTGGCCAGCCCCTTTTCGCGCAGCCAGGCGATCGCCCGGTCCACGTCGCCGCCGGTCTCCTGGAGCGCCTTCTTGCAGTCCATCACCCCCGCGCCCGTTCGTTCGCGGAGGCGCTTCACATCTTCGGCCGTGACCATCAGGTCGGTTCAGTCCTTTCCGTTCTTTCGTGCTTCGTCGTCTGGTCGGTCGGGCAGGATGCGCGCCGCGGTCACCGTTCGGATCGGGCCGCCCGCTCCTCGCGCTCGCCGCTCTCCCCGCGCTCCTCGCGCTCGCCCCGCTCGTGGCGCTCCTCGCGCTCGTGGCGGTCGCGC
>CAYXZN010000015.1:0-12339 GCA_964469325.1 uncultured Steroidobacteraceae bacterium | reverse complement strand
GCGCTCCTCGCGCTCGCCCCGCTCGTGGCGCTCCTCGCGCTCGTGGCGGTCGCGCGCCTCATAGTCTGCCCCGTCGTCGTCGAGGTCCTCGCGCGACTCGGCGGCGCGTCGGGCGCGTGCCCGTCGCTCCTCCTCCTCCTCGTCCTCCTCCGGCTCGGGCTCGAAGACCAGCGCCTCGCCGGCGGCCAGCGCCGCGCTGTAGTCGGTCTCGTCGCCGAGCATCGACTCGTCGACCGGCGGGATCGCCTCGGCCTGCTCGAACTCCTCGTCCAGGCGCGCCTGGCGCTCCTGCTGGGCGCCCAGGGCCGCGTCGGCGACCAGGCTGCAGATCAGCCGGACCGAGCGAATGGCGTCGTCGTTGGATGGGATCACCCAGTCGATCACGTCCGGGTCGCAGTTCGTGTCGGTCATGGCGATGATCGGGATCTCGAGCCGCCGCGCCTCGCGCACCGCGATCTCCTCGCGGTGGGGGTCGACGATGAAGACCGCCCCCGGCAGTCGGCGCATCTTGCGGATGCCGCCGAGCGCCGAGTTGAGGCGAGCGATCTCCTCGTTGAGCTTCGACGCCTCCTTCTTGGTGAGCCGCTCGAACTCCCCGGCGTCGCGACGCGCCTCCAGCGCCTCCAGGCGTTGGATCCGACGCTTGATGGTGGCGTAGTTGGTGAGCATCCCGCCCAGCCAGCGGTTGTTGACGTGGTGCTGACCGGCGCGCTGCGCCTCGTCGGCGATCGCCTCCTGCGCCTGCTTCTTGGTACCGACGAACAGGATCGAGTCGCCGCGGCGCACGACCTCTCGGACCATCTCGAGCGCGGCCTCGAGGCGCTCCACGGTCTGGGCGAGATCGATGATGTGGATCCCGTTGCGCTCGGCGAAGATGAATGGGCGCATCTTGGGATTCCAGCGGCGGGTCTGGTGTCCGAAGTGGACGCCCGCTTCGAGCAGCTGCTTCATGCTGGCGGCAGCCATCAGGTCCTCCGGTTTTTCTGTCCTCCGTCCACCTCGGCTCCCGATCACGACCTGTCGGCGACAGGCAACCCGTGCGGGATCAGCGGACGTGTGTGATGGAAGCGCCCCGGCGCGAGGCCGTGGGCCGGCGAGAGTATAGCACGCGCGACCGCCTCCCCCTCCCGCGCTCGGGCGCAGGATGGCTGCCCCGGATGCCCGCATGGCCCGATGGGGGCAGTACCTTCGGGCGTTTGTCGCCGCTGCCGGCTGCCCTGACGATGCGAGTGCACCGCACCGAAGCGATCTGCGGCAGACCGCACCGGATCGCCCAAGCAGCCCCGGCGACAGGTCGCCGGAGAAGGAGCCCGCTCGCATGCCCAGCCGATCACGCCGCTCCCTCCTCATCGCCACGCTCTCGTCGGCACTGCTGGCGACGTCGCTCGTCGCGGCGCCCGCATTCGCGGCCGACCCGGTCGTGGTGGTGAAGCCGGGCGACACGCTGAGCGAGATCGCGCTGCGCCACGGCACCACGGTGGACGCACTGGCCAGCCTCAACGACATCTCGAACCCCAACCGGATCTACGCCGGGCAGCGGCTGGTGGTGAAGGATGCGTCCGGCGACGAGACGGCCGTCTCACCCTCGAATGTGGCGGCCGACGTTCACGCCGTGCGGCCCGGCGAGCACCTCACCGGCATCGCCCGCCACTACGGCACCACGGTGGCGGCGCTCGTGCAGCTGAACGCGCTGGCCAACCCCAACCGCATCTACCCCGGCCAGCGGCTGCGCCTGCGGGAGACGCCCGCACCGGCTCCGGCGGCTCCGACGCCCGCCGCGCCGGCGCCGGCGGCATCCGCGCCGCCGACGGCCGCCCCAACCGAGCAGGTCCACACCGTCCGGGCCGGCGAGACGCTGACCGGCATCGCCCGCCGCTATGGCACCAGCGTCGCCGCGCTGGCGCGCCTCAACGGGATCGCCAACCCCTCGTTCATCCGCACCGGGGAGCAGATTCGGGTGGCGGGCAGCGCACCGGTGGGCGCGGCCGTCGCGCCCAGCGCGGGTTCGGCGATGCCGGCCTCGATGCGCGATCGCGTCGCGGCGCGGGCAGCCATCGGCCAGATGATCGTCCGTGAGGCCGCCCGCTTCGGCGTACCGTCCGGGTTCGCCCTGGCGGTCGCCTGGCAGGAGTCGGGCTGGCAGCCCGGGGTGGTCAGCTCCGCCGGCGCGGTGGGCGTCATGCAGCTCGTGCCGGCGACGGGTGACTGGGTCGAGGCCACCATGCTGGCGGAGCCGGTCGACATCTGGAACACCGAGTCCAACATCCGCGCCGGCGTGCGCCTGCTCGCTCACTACCTGAGCCGATACGGGGGCGATCGGCAGCTCGCGCTGGCCGCCTACTACCAGGGGCAGCGGGCAGCCGACCTGCACGGGGTGTACGCGGTGTCACGACCGTACATCGCCTCCATCCTGTCGCTGGAGGCCCTGTTCGCGAGCTGGTGACCGCCACGCTCACCGGTCGATGTGGGGGTGGCGGACGAGCCGCCACCGCTCGCCGCTCGGCTCGACGCTGACCAGGTCGACCCTCAGGTCGCGCGGCCCGAGCCGGTGCTCCGTGGCGTAGCGGGCCAGGGCTCGCCGCCGCCGGCCGAGCCCTGGCCGATCCAGGCTCTCCAGCGGGGTCCCGTGGGTCGGACGCCGCCTGGCCCGCACCTCGATCCCGACCAGCCGCCGCGCCGGATCCAGGCAGACCAGGTCGAGCTCCCCGTCGGGGCAGCGCCAGCGCCGCGCGAGAACCCGCCAGCCCAGCGCCGTCAGCCAGTCGGCGACCGCGGCCTCGGCGCGCAGCCCGAGGAGGTGGCGGGGATTGGCCATGGCTCGACCTCCGGTCGGAGGCGAGCGGTGATGGTGGTGGCGCTCAGACCGCCTCGAGCATCGAGTCGGGAGGCTCCAGCTCGTCGTCGTCGATGAACTCGAGGTCGAGCGGGAGCTGCTCGCCGGCGAGCAGGGCTCGGATCGGCGCGAAGCTGCGGCGGTGCCAGGCGCACGGGCCCTGGGCCGCCAGCGCGTCGTAGTGGCGGCGTGTCCCGTAGCCCTTGTTGCGGGCGAAGCCGTAGGCCGGATAGCGCTCGTCGAGCTCGGTGCAGATCCGGTCCCTGGTGACCTTGGCGACGATCGACGCGGCCGCGATGGAGGCCGAGATCGCGTCGCCATCGATAATCGGCCGCTGCGGAAGCGCCACGTACGGCAGCGTCAGCGCGTCGATCACGAGGTGGTCGGGGGCGGCCGGCAGACGATCCAGCGCCTCGGCCATGGCGAGCTTGGTCGCCTGCAGGATGTTGACGCGGTCGATCACCTCCACCTCGACGCAGCCGACGCCGATGGCCTCCGCGCGGTCGCAGATCAGCTCGTAGAGCTGCTCGCGCCGCGCACGGGGCAGCACCTTGCTGTCGCGCAGGCCGCGGATGCGGTGGCGGTCGGGCAGGATCACGGCGGCGGCCACCACCGGACCGGCCAGCGACCCTCGTCCCACCTCGTCGAGGCCGGCGACGTGCCGGTAGCCGGCACGCCGCAGCTCGCGCTCGTGGCGCATGTGGGCGTCGCGCACGCGCCGCGCCCTGCCGGGACGAACGGGCCGTGGCGCGAGCAGGCTCACCGGACCGGGCGGCGCTCCCGCAGGGTCGCGGCCTTGCCGACACGGTCACGGAGGAAGTAGAGCTGCGCGCGTCGGGCGACGCCGTGGCGGACGATCTCGATCTTCTCGACCCGGGGCGCGTGGATCATGAAGGTGCGCTCCACCCCGACGCCGCTGGCGATCCGGCGCACGGTGATCTGCTGGTTCAGCCCACCACCCCGCATTCGCATCACCGTCCCCTCGAAGACCTGGATCCGCTCGCGGTTGCCCTCCACCACCTTGACCGAGACGCGAACCGTGTCGCCGGGCGCGATCTCGGGCCGATCGGTGCGGAGCTGCTCGCGCTCGAGCTCCTTGATGACGTTCATGCTAGCGGGCCTTCCTTATCGCGCCATGCGCGTCGGCTTACCGATGCCGGCGCGGCGCGGGACGTGAAGAACGCGACCGCGAGGCGGCCGCGACCGGCGGAGTATAGCAGCGGCCGCGGGCGGCCAGCAAGGCGCTAGCCGGCGTCGGGGCCCGGCTCCGGCCGAGCGCCCAGCTCGTCCAGGACCGCCCGGTCCTCGGCGCTCAGCTCCGCCTCCGCCAGCAGGTCGGGCCGCCGGTCGAGGGTCCGGCGCAGCGCCTCGCGGCGCCGCCACCGGGCGACCTCCCCGTGGTTGCCGCTCAGCAGGACCGGCGGCACGCGCATCGCCCTGAACTCCTCGGGACGGGTGTACTGCGGGTACTCGAGCAGCCCGGCCGCGAAGGAGTCGTCGGCCGCCGAGCCCTCCTCGATCACCCCCGGCACCAGCCTGGCCACCGCGTCCATCACCACCAGCGCCGGCAGCTCGCCCCCGGTGAGGACGTAGTCGCCGATGCTCACCTCGCGGTCGGCCAGGGTCCGGGCGCGCTCGTCGACCCCTTCGTAACGCCCGCAGATCAGGACCAGGTGGGGCCGCTCGGCCAGCTCGCGCGCCAGCCGGTGGGTGAGGCGCTCCCCGGCCGGATCGAGCAGGACGACGTGGGCCCCCTCGACGCGGAGCGGCTCGACGGCGGCGAAGAGGGGCTCGGGACGCATCACCATCCCGGGCCCACCTCCGTAGGAATAGTCGTCGACCGATCGGTGACGCCCCAGCCCGTGCTGACGCAGGTCGTGGACCCCGAACCGGACCAGGCCCCGCTCGGCGGCGCGCCCGATCACCGACGTGCGGAGCGGCGCCTCGAACAGCTCGGGAAATAGGGTGACGACGTCGATCCGCATCCCTCACCCCACCTCTTCCACGTCGGGGCGGCGGACCACCATGCGCCGCCGTTCGAGGTCGATCTCGAGCACCACGCTGCGCAGGGCGGGGATCAGCAGCTCCCCCACCTCGCCGCCGATCCGGTACACCTCGTTCTCACCGGCGCGGAACACCTCGAGCAGCTGCCCGATCGGCGCGCCGGCCTCGTCGACCACCTCCAGGCCCTCGAGCTCGTGCCAGTAGTAGCTCCCCTCGGGCAGGCTCCGACGCTCCGCCTCGAGGAAGCGCCCCACCAGCTGCTCGGCCGACTCGCGGCTCTCGAGCCCCTCCAGGGCGATCACCGGCACGCGGCCACCCAGCTCCGACAGCATCACCCGTCGCGGCTGCTCCTCTCCCTCGACCCACAGCAGCGCCCCGAGCTCGATCCGCTCGGGCCAGTCGGTCAGCAGCTCGAGCTTCAGCCCGCCGGCCAGCCCCTTCGCGCCCAGCACCCGCGCGACGGACAGCCGATCACTCGTTGCTGAGGATCTCCAGCTCGACGTGGCGTCCGTCGCGTGCCGCCATGACCCGCAGCAGGCTGCGGATGGTGTTCGCGATCCGCCCGTCGCGCCCGATCACGCGACCCATGTCGCCCTCGTCGACGAAGAGCGTCAGCGTGACCCCGTCGCCGCCCTCCTCGACCTCGACGCTCACCGCGTCGGGATCGTCCACGAGGGAGCGGGCGATGTAGGCGACCAGCTCTTTCACTCGGCCTCCTTGTCGGCGCTCTTCGCCCGGGAGCGCCGGGCAGGAGCCTTTGGTGCGCTCGCCGGGGCACTGCCCGCCTCGGCCATGCCGGCCTGGCGCATCAGCCGCACCACGGTGTCGGAGGGGGTGGCGCCGTTCGCCATCCACTCCCTGATCCGCTCCTCCTTGAGCTGCACCGTCGCAGGATCGGTGAGCGGGTTGTAGAAGCCCAGGATCTCGAGGGCTCGTCCGTCGCGGGGGCGGCGGCTGTCGATCGCCACCACCCGGTAGCTGGGGCGCTTGGCGGCGCCGGTCCGGGTCAGTCTGATGCGTACTGCCAAGTGGGTACCTCTCGTTTCGTTGTCGGCTGCTCGTTCCGCCCTCAGCGGATGGTGATGACGAGGTGGATCTCCAGGGAATCATCGCGCGCCGGCAGGGTCACGCCAAGCGTGCGCACCGGTTCGAGGATATCGCGATCCTGCTCGGCGAGGGGCAGCGCGTCGCCCATCGTCTCCAGCAGCGCCTGCGCGTCGAGGTACACCTCGTTGCCTCCCCGCGTCCCCGCCAGGGCGAACGTCTCCCGGTAGGCCTGTCCCTCGGACAGCGAGGCACCGCTGCGGTGGGCGGCGAGCGCCTCCTCAACGGCATCGGCGTCGAGCCCGGCGACGACCACCCCGTCGACGATGGCGTACGCGAAGCCGAAGGTGTCGGGCACCTCGACCACCCGGATCTGCTCCCCCGATCCCCCGTCGACGGTGGCCACCTCGCCACCCCGCGCCTCGAGAGCGGCCTCGATCCGTCCGAGCGCCTCCCGCGCCGCCTCGAGGTCGGATGGCCGCAGCAGAAGCTGCCCGCCGGGGGTCGCGGGGAGCCCGTTGACGGCGATGCCCAACTCGCGGTCGAGCAGCGGGAGCAGGTCGGCGTTGACGTCGATCCCCAGACCGAGCGCCAGCAGTGCCCGCAGCTGCGTCAGCGATGCGGTCACGTCGCCGAGGGCCGGCTCGCCCGCGGCCTGCGCCTCGAGCATGGCGAGCATCTCGGAGAGACGGAAGACGACGAACGCCGCCTCCGTCTCGGGCGGCATCCAGCCGGTCAGGCTGGAGGGCTCGCTGGACAGG
The DNA here is from genome assembly GCA_964469325.1 of uncultured Steroidobacteraceae bacterium. GTDB lineage: Bacteria > Chloroflexota > Limnocylindria > QHBO01 > QHBO01 > CAYXZN01. Next base: position 5,697 of record CAYXZN010000015.1, on the reverse strand, counting down.
GCGAACATGGCCCGCCCATCGCCGTCAGCCACCCGGGGATCGAACGGCGCGAAGCCCGACAGGCGGAATCCCTCGTCCTCCGCGCGCAGCGCGAGCGCCACCTCCGAATAGCCGCCGAACCCATCGGCGTCGCCTGAGGCTCGAGAGACGGTGCGGAGGTTGGCGAAGACGGTGGCGAGGTGGTCGGTAGGGAGGCGACGGTGGGCGGACTGGAAGCCTTCGACGTCCGCCAGGGCCGGCTCGGCTCCCCGCGCGGTGTCGACCGCCTGCCGCAGCCACGCGGGGGTCGAGGCGAAGACGAGCATCTCCTCGACGAACGCGTACCCCAGCCCGGAGCTGCCCACCACGAGCTGCACTCCGCGGTGCTCGCTGGTGCTGGGGCTCGGCTCGCCCGCGTCGGCGAGGATAAGGGCTGCCGCCTCCTCGGCCGCGGCGCGGTCGCGCACGGCGACGATCACCATGGTGGCGGGCGCAGCGGCCTCCTCCGACCCGGGGGCCACCGCCAGCGCCAGCTGGTTCCCGAGCCACGGCTTCAGGTCGGCACGGTAGTCGAGCCCCGCGGCGGACAGGAAGCGCTGGGCGAGCTGGTCGAGCTTCTCGTCGAGGGTCGCCTGGTCGCGGAAGCCGGGGAAGCGCGACAGCAGGTCGCTGAGCTCCATCTGCTGGCCCGTCGAGGGCTGGAGGTACACGTTGACGTACAGCGCCGAGGCGGCCGGAGCGATCCGCGCCGCCCGGTCGGTGCCGGCGGCGAAGACGAGCAGGTAGAGGGCGACGACCGTGACGCCGGCCAGGGTCAGGAGGCCGGTCAGGGCGATGACGAGCCGTCGCATCGGCTAGCGGCCGAGCAGGGAGCGGAACCCTCCGCCCATCCCGGGCAGCCCGCCGGGCATCCCCGGCAGCTTCCCCGAGCCGAGCGCCTTCATCATCCGCTGCATCTCCGCGAACTGCTTGAGCAGCCGGTTCACGTCCGCGGTGGTGGTCCCGCTGCCGAGCGCGATGCGCCGCCGACGCGACGCCTTGATCAGGTCGGGACGCCGGCGCTCGTCGGGCGTCATGGAGTCGATGATCGCCTCGATCTTCGTCAGCTCCCCCGCGTCCACCGCCTCCTGCGCCTGGTTCGCGAACTGCCCCGCCCCGGGCAGCATCTGGAGCACCTGCCCGATCGGACCCAGCTTCTTCACCTGCTGGAGCTGGCCGCGGAAGTCCTCGAGGGTGAAGCGGGCCTCCATCATGCGCTGCGCCGCCCGCTCTGCCTCGTCGTGGTCGACCGTCTCCTGCACCCGCTCGACGAAGCTCAGCACGTCGCCCATGCCCAGGATGCGCTGGGCGAGCCGGTCGGGATGGAACGCCTCCAGCGCGTCGGTTCGCTCCCCGGTGCCGACGAACGCGACGGGAAGCCCGGTCGTGCTCCGGATCGACAGGGCGGCGCCGCCGCGGGCGTCCCCGTCGAGCTTGGTGAGCACCAGCCCGCTCACTGGCAGCCTGGCGTGGAACGCCTCGGCGACCCGCACCGCCTCCTGGCCGGTCATCGCGTCCACCACCAGCAGCGTCTCGGCGGGGGTGACCGCCCCGGCGATGCGGACCAGATCGTCCATCATCGCCTCGTCGACGTGCAGCCGTCCGGCGGTGTCGAGGATGAGCACATCGAGGCGGCGGCTGCGCGCGACCTCCAGCCCGCTCCGCGCGACCTCCAGGGCGGGGGTCCCGACCGGGCGAGTGTGCACCTCGACGCCGATCTGGTCGCCGAGCTGCACCAGCTGGTCGACAGCAGCCGGCCGGTACACGTCGGCCGCGGCGAGGAGCGGCTTCCGGCCGTCCTTCCGCAGCCGGACCGCCAGCTTGGCAGCGGTGGTCGTCTTGCCGGAGCCCTGCAGCCCGACCACCATCACCACCGACGGCCGACCCTCGAGGGCGAGCTGGTGGCGCTCGCCGCCGAGCACCTCGACCAGCTCGTCGTGCACGATCTTCACGATCTGCTGCCCCGGATTCACGCCGGTCAACACGTCCGCCCCCTGTGCCCGCTCGCGGACCCGTGCCACGAAGCCCTTCACCACCGTGAAGTGGACATCGGCCTCGAGCAGCGCCAGGCGGATCTCGCGCAGGGCGGCGTCGAGATCGGCGTCGGTGATCTTCGATTTGCCGCGCAGCCGGGCGGTGACCGCCTGGAGGCGCGTGGAGAGGGTTTCGAACATGAAGAACCAGCTGCGTGGCCCGGCTGCGCCGGGTTCTCGAGGGACCGCCGCGGAGGCGGCCGGGCAGGACGGCTGCCCATCCTACTACCGGGGACCGGCGGCGGCAACGAGCCTGCCGGAGGCCCGGAGGCGGGACGGCGTCGCCGCTAGGCGGCGAGCAGCCAGTCGGTGAAGGCGCGGGGATCGAACGGCGCCAGGTCCGCGAGCTCCTCGCCGATGCCCACGAAGTGGATCGGCAGGTTCAGCCGGTCGGCAATCGCGACCACCACTCCTCCCTTGGCGGTGCCGTCGAGCTTGGTGAGGATCACGCCGGTCACGCCCGCGTCACGCGCGAACGCCTCGGCCTGCGCCAGCCCGTTTTGCCCGGTGGTGGCGTCGATCACCAGCAGGACGTGCCCCGGCTGGCCGGGGAGCCGACGCGCGATCACGCTCCGGACCTTGACCAGCTCGGCCATCAGCTGCTGCTTGTTCTGGAGCCGCCCGGCGCTGTCGATCAGCACCGCGTCGAGCTCCCGGGCCTCGGCGGCCGAGACGGCGTCGAACGCCACCGCTCCGGGATCGGCGCCGGTGCGCTGCGCGATCACCGGCACCCCGAGCCGCTCGCCCCAGATGCGGAGCTGCTCGACGGCGGCGGCGCGGAACGTGTCGCCGGCAGCCAGCGCGACCCGCCTCCCCTCCCCCAGCAGCCGGGCGGCCAGCTTCGCCATGCTGGTCGTCTTGCCGCTGCCGTTCACGCCCACGAACAGGATCACCGATGGGACCGGCCCGACCTCGAAGCGGCCGCTGCCAGACGCCTCCAGGCGGGCGACGATCTCGTCGGCCAGGGAGCTGCGCACCGCCTCGGCGCCTCCCCGGCCCGCCCGGGCCCTGGCCGCGTCGACCAGCTCGAGTGTGGCGGACGGACCGACGTCGGCGGCGATCAGCGCCTCCTCGATCTCCTCCCACGTCGTCTCGGTCGGAGTCCCAGCGGCGAGGATCCCGCGCAGGCGGGCGCCCAGGCCGCCCGGGGCGGGCCTCAGGCCGAGGCCGCGGTATCCAGTCGCCGCCCGGGCGGGGCGGGCCACGGTGGTGGCGGCCGGCTCCGGCTCCTCGGCCGCTGCCTGGGGCTGGTCGCCCCGCTCCTGGGGCCGGCGCCGGCGGAACATCAGGCGCTCACCTCGGCGGCCACGTCGCTGAGCCGGAGGGAGAGGACGCGCGACACGGCAGCGTCGGTCATCGTCACGCCGTAGATCGTGTCGGCCGTCTCGATGGTGGCGCGGTTGTGGGTGATCACCACGAAGTCGATCGTCTCCGACAGGCGGCGCAGGGCGTCGGCGAAGCGGCCGATGTTGGCCTCGTCGAGCGCGGCGTCGACCTCGTCGAGGATGCAGAACGGGACCGGGTTGACGCTGAGCATCGCGAACAGCAGCGCGACCCCGGTCAGCGCCCGCTCGCCCCCCGAGAGCATCGCCAGCCGCTGGAGCCGCTTGCCGGGCGGGCGCACCACGATCTCGATGCCACCGGCCGCCTCGCCATCGGCCCCCTCCTCCTTCTGGAGCGCCGCCGACCCGCCGGCGAAGAGCAGGCGCGCGAACTCGTCGAACCGCTCGCCGATGGCCGCGAACGCCGCGTCGAAGCGCCCCGCGATCTCCCCGTCCAGGCGGGCGATCAGCTCCTCGGTGCCGTCGATCGCCTGTCGCAGGTCGCCCTCCTGCCCCGACAGCCCCTCGAGCCTGGCCGCCAGCTCGCGGTGCTCCTCGACCGCGAAGGGGTTCACCGAGCCGATCTGGGCCAGCGTCCGGCGCACGCGCCGCAGCTCGGCCTCCAGCGCGGAGTCGTCGAGGCCGCTCAGCTCCTCGGCCAGCGCCCGCGCCTCGTCGTCGCCGGGTCGACCGGCCTCCGGCAGCCCATCCAGCGCCAGCTCCCGCTCCCGCTCCAGCGCCGCGAGCGCAGACTCCTGGCGCGACTCCTCGACGGCTGCCGCCTGCGCAGCGCGCTCGAGCTCGGCCAGTGTGGCCGCTGCCGTCCCGCTGCTGCGTTCCACGTCAAGCAGCTCGTCGCGCAGCCGTCCGCGCTCCTGCTCGGCCTGGTCGCGGGCGGCGTTCGCCGTCTCCTCCCGCCGCCGGGCCTCGCCGAGCGCCCGGTCCGCGTTCCCGCGCTGCTCGGCCAGCTCGGCCAGCGCCTGCCGCTGACCGGGGAGGCTGGCCTCGATACGCGCCACCTCCATCTCCAGCCGCAGCCGGTCGCTGCCGGCAGCGGACCGGGAGACGTCCAGCGCCTCGGCGTTCCGCCGCACCTCGTCGCGTTCCGCCCGTGCGGCCTCGCGATCGGCTGCCGCTCGTTCTCGCCCCCGCCTGGCGGCGGCGACCGCCTCCTCGAGCGGCTCCAGCGGGATCGGCTGGCCCCCCGGCTCGGGCGCCGGCGCCGCCGCCGCCTCGCCGAGCCCACGCTCCAGCTGCTCGCGCTCGCGGCGGACGAGGGCCAGCCGGGCCTCCGCCGCCTCGGCCGACGCCTCCGCATCGAGGCGTCCCCGACGGGTCTCCGCGGCCGGGGCCTGGGCGAGCTCCAGCCGCCGTCGAGCGGCGGCCAGGGCGGCGACCGCGCGGGCGGCCGCTGCGCTCGCCTGCTCGTGCTCGCGTTCCAGCTGGGCCACCAGCTGTTCCAGCTCGGCGCGCCGCGCGTGGAGGCGTACCGCCTCGCTGCCCGCCTGCTCGGCGCGCCCGCGCAGCGCCACGAGGCCGCGCGCATCGGCGAGGTCGCCCTGTGGAGTGACGGCGGCCCACCCGGCAGGCAGGGCCCGCCAGCCGGCGAGAAGCCGGTCCAGGTCCGGGGCCACGGCGGTCCGGTGGAACAGCGTGGGCACGTGCGAGCGCCCCACCCACTCGGCCAGCGTACGGTCGGCCTGCACGGCCCTGAGCGCCGTCCGCCGCTCGCCGGCGTCGGGCGCGGGCTCCCCGGTGAGCAGGAAACGCGCACTGCCGCGCGCCTCGGCCAGCTGCGGGCCGACGGCTCCGTCCCCCCACAGCAGAACCTGCTCCAGCTCGCCGCCGACCAGGGCCTCGATCGCCGCCCACGCGGCATCGGGGGCGTCCAGCGCATCGAGCAGTGCGCTCCAGCCCGCCGCGACCAGCGTCGAGCCGAGCCGGTTGCGGTGCTCGCTCCGCTCCCGGAGCGCCTCCAGCTCCGCGCGCAGGGCGCCGGCCCGTTCCGCGATCTCGCCGGCGCGTCGCCTGCCGGCGGACGCGATCGGCTCGGCCGCCGCCACCTCGTCCTCAGCGGCCAAGCGGGTCGCCTCGGCCCGCTCCGCCGCCTCCTGTGCACGCTGGAGCACGGCCCGGGCGCGTTCGGCGTTCCGAACCGCCTCCTGCTCGCCCGCGCGGGCCTGTGCCACGTGCTCCTCCTGCTGGGCTCGGCTGGCCGCGACGGCGGCCACGGAGGCGCGCCGGCGCCCGTCCTCGGCCACCCGGTCCGCCTCACGCCGCCGGGCGTCGGCGAGAGCCTGATCCGCCTCGAGCAGCGCCGCATC
>CAYXZN010000014.1:2382-17913 GCA_964469325.1 uncultured Steroidobacteraceae bacterium | reverse complement strand
TCGATGAAGGCGGCGATCCCGCCGGCACGCTGCGCGTTGGCCACGATGTGTTAGCACAGGGTCGTCTTCCCCGACGACTCGGGCCCGAAGATCTCCGTGATCCGGCCGCGCGGCACGCCGCCCACGCCCAGGGCGAGGTCGAGGGCGATCGAGCCGGTGGGGATCACCTCCACGTTCAGGGCGCCGCGGTCGCCGAGGCGCATGATCGAGCCGCGCCCGAACTGCTTCTCGATCTGGAGGATAGCCGCGTCCACGGCGCGGCCGCGATCGGTGGTGGTGGTTTGCTGGACCGCCGGGGCTTCCATCGGGTTCGTCAGGCTCCCTTCCTCCGTGGCCCCGGCGGTGGGACGGTCACTCCTCGTCCTCGCGGGGCTCTTTCGGCTTGCGCTTGGGCTTGATCACCTCGACCGACATCGGCGGCTCGTAGACCGATGCCGGCGGATGCTTGGCGGCCTTCTCCTTCGGCTTGCGCTTCGCCTGGTGACGGGGTCGATCTCGGCCCTTTGCCATTCGCGCGACCTCCGATCTGCGCCGGTCGAGGCTCTCCGAAGGCTACCCTGACCGGATTACCACGGCCTTACTGCCGGCTTTCTACCTGTGCCGCGGTCTCGCCGAACCGTGCTCCCACGGCCTCCCGCAGCGATGCGAGCGACCCGTCGGCGAGGCCGGCTCGGATCTGCTCCATCAGGGCCAGAGTATAGGTGACGTTGTGGACCGAGGCGAGGCGGTAGGCGAGCAGCTCGCGGGCCCGGATGAGGTGCGCCAGGTAGGCGGTCGAGTAGCCCTGGCACGCCTCGCAGCCGCACTCCGGATCGGGCGGCCCGGCGTCGTCGAGGAAGGCCGCGTTCCGCAGGTTGAGCTTCCCGCGGCTGGTCCACAGCTGGCCGTTCCGCGCCACGCGGGTGGGCAGGACGCAGTCGAACAGGTCGATCCCGCGCTCGACGGCGGTGAAGAAGTCGAGCGGCGTGCCGACCCCCATCAGGTAGCGGGGCCGGGGGTCGTCGCCCAGCGTCTCGGCCACCACCTCCAGCGCTTCGGCCATCTCCTGTTTGGACTCTCCCACCGAGAGGCCGCCGATGGCGATGCCGTCGAATCCGAGCCCGGCGATCGCCCCGGTCGAGGCGGCCCGCAACCCGCGGTCGACGCCGCCCTGGATGATCCCGAACAGGGCCTGGTCGGGCCGCCTGCGGGCGGCCAGCGAGCGCGCCGCCCAGCGGTGCGTCCGCTCCATGGCCTGCTCGACCTCGGGGCGCGGGAGGCGCGGGTCGACCAGCTGGTCGAGCGGCATGGCGATGTCGCTGCCCAGCGCCTCCTGGATGGCGACCACCGCCTCCGGCGTGAGCCGACGGGTCGAGCCGTCGAGGTGGCTGAGAAATGTGACACCCTCGTCGTCGACGCTCCTCAAGTGCGCCAGACTGAAGACCTGGAAGCCACCTGAATCGGTCAGGATCGGCCCGTCCCAGGCCATGAACCGGTGCAGGCCGCCCAGGCCGGCGATCCGCTCGTGCCCGGGTCGCAGCGACAGGTGGTACGCGTTGCCGAGCAGGATCTGGACGCCGGCCCGGCGCAGGTCGCGGGGCGTGAGCCCCTTCACCGTCGCCTGGGTGCCGACCGGCATGAACTGCGGCGTGTCGACCGTGCCGTGGGGAGTCTCGAGCCGTCCGAGGCGCGCGGACCCGACGGCCGTGGCACGGGACGTGAAGCGGATGGCGGGCGGCACGCGCCCGAGGATAGAGGCCCGGGGTACGCGGTCGCGGACGAACCGGGTACGCTAGTGCGTCTCAGCGGGAGGTGATGGCACGTGGTGCGACTCGCCGACTGGCCACGGGCGCCGTACCTGAACGACGAGGTGCGGACCTGGGTCACGCGAGAGCTGAAGACCCTGGGCGTCGACGAGATCGCGGTCTACGCGGTCGAGGCCGGCGAGCAGGACGAGATGCGGCGCATCCTGGTCGCGACCGAGATCGGCCTGCTCGACCAGCTCTACGCGCCCACCGAAACGCCGGCCCGCTACCGACTGATCGGGCGGCTCTACCCGTGGCAGGCAGTGCGCGGGGTGGACCTGCGGGTCGAAACCTTCCGGCTGTGGGCGCTCGAGGACCGGACTCGCTGGTCGCTGCGCATGGCACGCCCGGTCTTCCGGTCGGTGACCGACGAGCCGGGGCTCGGATCGGCGCTGTGCGACTTCGCCAAGGTCTGCGCCGTCATGGCCGAGCCCTCTGGCTGGCCGCCGCCCGAGGAGGCCGTCGACGACAGCGCTCACGAGGCGCCGATCTCCCACGACGGCGAGCGCGCCGGTGCCGCCGACTCCGCGACGCCGATGGCCGACGCAGCGCACCGACAGCCGCCCCCGGAGGCGGAACCGGCTGAGCCGGAGCGTCCCCGGGAGCGACCCCGCTCGATCGGTCCCTTCCGGCGCTAGCCGGTCTGGCCGTCCCCGCGGCCGACGGTCGTCTTCGCCACCACCTTCACGCCGCGGATCGTCCCCTCCACTGCGGCTCGTACGCGGGTGGCCGCGGAGTCGCCGATCTGCCCGGCCGCCTCGATGGCCCCGGTCGCCGCAGCGGCAGCCGCGTCCTCGGCGCTGACTGTCGTGTCCTTGGCAGCCTCGATGGCGCCCTCCACCGCGCCCACTGCCGCGCCGGTGATGTCCGCACCCACCGCGGAAGCCTCGCTGACGGCGCTGCGGCTGGTCCGGCTGATCGCCTCCAGCGTGTCGACGCCGACGTCGGACGACCCCTTCACGGCGCCCACCACCGCTGCCTTGGCGGCGTTGCCGACCGATGCGGCGGCCTTGGATGCCGCTCCGGCGGTAGCCTCCACCGAGTCGGCGGCGGTGAGCGCGGTCAGGCCCACCACGTCGCCAGCTGCCCGGATGGTGCCCTTGACGGCGCCCACGGCCAGGTCGGCCGCCGCTCCACCCGTGCTGCCCGCCTCGCGTATCGTCCGCTGCACGGTCGAAGCGACCGTCCCCACCACCGCCTCGGTGATCTCACCGGTGCCGCGGACGGTGCCGATGATGCTGTCCTTTACCCGCTTGCCGATCTCGCGTTCGTCCATGCTCTCCTCCTTCTCCTTGACTCCAGTGTAGGCATGAGCAGCAAGTCAGCGGCCCTGCCGGACGAGCATCGCGTCCCCGAAGCTGAAGAAGCGGTAGCCGCCGTGGAGCGCCTCGCGGTACGCGGCCAGCAGGGTGTCCCGCGCCTCGAGCGGCCGTGTCTGGTGCGGCATGAGGTGCTGGACGAAGGCGGTGACCAGCAACAGCAGTGAGCTGCGCGGCAGGTGGAAGTTGGTGATCAGCGCGTCGACCGCTCGGAAGCGGTGCGGCGGCGTGACGTACAGGTCGGTCCAGCCGCTCGGTGCGCCTCCCTGTCGCGCGGCGGTCTCCAGCACCCGGACCGCGGTGGTGCCGACCGCCACCAGGCGCCCACGGTCTCGGCGGGCACGCCGGATCGCTTCGCGGGTGGTGGACGGGATGCGGTACCACTCCCGGTGGATCCGGTGCTCGTCGACGTGCTCGCCCTCCAGCGGCCGGAAGGTGTCGAGTCCCACGTGCAGGGTGAGGCTGGCGCGGCCGACGCCGAGCGCTTCGAGGCGACCGAGCAGCTCGGGCGTGAAGTGCAGCCCCGCGGTCGGGGCGGCGGCCGACCCCGGGGGCTCCGCGTAGACGGTCTGGTAGCGTCCGGCCGGCGTGCTGCGGTCGTGGATGTAAGGCGGAAGCGGCATCTCGCCGGCGCGCTCCATCACCGCGTGGGGATCGTCGTCGAAGCGCACCACCCGCGTCCCGTCTCCGAGACGCTCCCCCACCTCCACCCGGTCGCCGGAGGTGAGGACCACCCTGGCGCCGATCGCGAGCCGGCGTGACGGGCGCACGAGTGCTTCCCAGGCCCCGTCGCCGCCCTCGATGGGCCGCAGCAGGAGCAGCTCGGCCACTCCCCCGCCCGAACGCGAGCCGCGCAGGCGCGCGGGGATCACCCGGCTGTCGTTGACGACCAGGAGGTCACCGGCCCGCAGCTCTTCCTCGATCTCGCGGAAGACTCGGTGCGTCAGGGCGGGCATGCCCGGGCGCGAACGCTCTGCATCCAGTACGAGCAGCCGGCTCGCGTCACGCGGCTCCGCCGGCCGCTGGGCGATCGCCTCGCTCGGCAAGTCGTAGTCGAAGTCATCGACCCGCAGCCGGGGGCCCGTGTCTCCGCTGCTCATCGCCCGCCGATGCTAGCGGGCAGCGAAGCGCCCGGCCGGAAACCGGCCGGGCGCCATCGGTCCAGGATCGGTCAGGCGGAGACGATCCCGAACAGGCCTTGCGCGAAGTACACCCCGAAGGCGGCGGCCACGACCCACATCAGCCAGTGGACCTCCGCGAACTTGCCGCGGACTGCCTTGATCACCACGTACGAGACGAAGCCGGCGCCGATGCCGACGGTAATGCTGAACGTGAGCGGCATCAGGATGAAGGCCAACAGCGCCGGGAAGCCCTCCTCGACGTCCCGGAAGTCGATGTCCTTGATCAGGGTGGCCATCAGGTAGCCGACCACGATCAGCACCGGGGCGGTCGCCTGGGGCGGGATGATTCCCGCCAGGGGCGCGAGGAAGATGGCGAGCAGGAACAGGACGCCGACCACCACGGCCGTCAGCCCGGTCCGTCCGCCCTCGGCCACGCCGGCCGCGCTCTCGATGTAGCTGGTGTTCGAGCTGACGCCCGCCGCGCCACCGGCGGCGGCGCCCAGCGAGTCGACCAGCAGCAGGCGGCCGATCCCCTTGACGCGCCCCTCTCTGTCGGTCAGGCCGGCCTGTTCGGCGATGCCGGTGGCTGTGCCCATCGTGTCGAAGAAGTCGGTCAGCATGAAGGCGAAGACGGTCAGGATCGCGGCCAGCACGCCAAGCGTGACGAGCGAGCCGAACAGGTCCTGGAAGCCGAGGCCCAGGGTGGCGAAGCTGGGCGTGGCCGTGAAGTTGGCCGGGATGCTGGCGACTCCCAGCACCAGCGCCACGATGGTGGTGGCGATGATGCTCAGGATCAACGCTCCGGGTACGCGCAGCACGAACAGCACCACGGTGATCAGCAGACCGATCAGCGTGACGCCGGCCTGTACGGTGGTCGGGAAGACGAAGTGCACCGGGGTTGCGGCGCCCTCAGGCACGGCGATCAGGCCGCCGGCCGTGAACCCGATGAACAGGATGAACAGGCCGATGCCCACCCCGATGGCACGCTTCAGTCCCAGCGGCACGGCGTTCATGATCGCCTCGCGCAGGCCAACCAGGACCAGGACGGTGACCACCAGGCCTTCGAGGACGATCACGCCCATGGCGGCTGCGGGGCTCAGCCCCTGGCCCAGGATCAGGCCGAAGGCGACGGCGCCGTTGATCCCGAGCCCAGCCGCCATTGCGAGCGGGTAGTTGGCGATGAGTCCCATGGCGATGGTCAGCACGCCGGCGACGAGCGCCGTGCCGGCCGCGATCGCCCCGAGGTCGAACCCCGCCGGCTCCAGGGCTGGCCCCAGGATGGCGGGGTTCACGAAGATGATGTAGGCCATGACCATGAACGTGGTCAGGCCGGCTCGGATCTCCCTGCTGAAGTTGGTCCCCCGCTCCGCGAACCGGAAGTAGCGAGCGATGGCGTTTGCATCCGCGGGCTACGCGAGACGCTCCACGCCCTGGGCCTCCGCCTCCACCGATAGGTCCCTCCGTGCTCCAGGCAGGCCCGCCCGACACCGAGCCCGAGCGGCGCCGCGGGGGGATGCTACTCCGGGCGGCGCGCGCCGGGCAGCCCGTTTCTGCCTACCGGCGCCAGAAGAGGTTGAAGAGCAGTGTCAGCAGCACCGAGGCGATGATCATGGTGGTGATCGGGATGTAGATGCCGCCGCGCTCGCCCTCGATGGCGATGTCGCCCGGCAGGCGACCGATCGGCAGCCGGACGCCTAGCGCGGCCAGGCCGCCGATGACCGCCAGCACCAGGCCGATGGCCAGCAGGATCCGCCCGAGCTCCGGTGACATCGGGGCCTCAGGCGTCGAACAGGCCCGGCTGGCGGCCCCTGGCGTCGGACGAAGCCGAGGCGGGCGGGGTCAGGCCCAGGTGCTCCCAGCCGCCGGCGGTCAACTGTCGTCCACGCGATGTGCGCGCCAGCAGGCCGATCTGCATCAGGTACGGCTCGATCACGTCCTCGAGCGTCTCGACCGGCTCGCTGATGGTGGCCGCCATGGTCGCCAGGCCGACGGGGCCGCCGGCGTGGTGCTGCGCGATGGCGCCTAGCAGTTGCCGGTCGAGGGCGTCAAGCCCCAGCTCGTCGATCTCGAGCAGCGCCAGCGCCGCCTCCGCCAGCTCGCCGGTGACGCGCCCGTCACCCCCGCCCCGGACCTGGGCGTAGTCGCGCACGCGCTTCAGCAGCCGGTTGGCGATGCGGGGGGTTCCCCGGCTCCGACCGGCGATGATGCGTGCCGCGTCCGCCTCGACCTCGACCTCCAGGATTCGGGCGCTGCGCGTCACGATCTGCTCCAGCTCGGCGAGCGTGTAGTAGTCGAGCCGGTAGGTGGCGCCGAAGCGGTCGCGCAGCGGTCCGGTGATCGCGCCCACCCGGGTCGTGGCGCCGATCACCGTCACCTCCTCGATCTGGAGCCGCACGGTGCGTGCCCCGGGCCCCTTGCCCAGCACCACGTCCAGCGCGAAGTCCTCCATGGCCGGGTAGAGGATCTCCTCCACCACGTGGCTGAGCCGGTGCACCTCGTCGATGAACAACACGTCGCCGCGCTGGAGGCTGGTCAGGACCGCGGCGAGGTCGCCGGCGCGCTCGATGGCCGGGCCGCTGGTGGTGCGGATCTGGGCGCCCATCTCGGCCGCCACGAGGTTTGCCAGGGTGGTATTGCCCAAGCCCGGCGGGCCGTACAGCAGGATGTGGTCGACCGGCTCCTCGCGGGCCCGCGCGGCGTCGATCAGGATGGCCAGGTTCTCCTTCACCCGCTCCTGGCCCGCGAACTCGTCCAGCCGTCGCGGGCGGACCGTCGACTCGAGCGTGCGCTCCTCGTCGGCGAGCGCCGCACTGGTGACGCGCTCGATGGTCACCGCGCCTGCCCCGCCTCCGGCGCCGATTCGAACATGCGGCCGATTGTACGCGGCGTATCCTGCCGGTGGTCCGTCGCGCCTGAACCGCCCACAGCCAGAGACGGTAGCAGTTAGCGAACCCCGGGAGGTCGTCGACCCTTGCTCTCCGCGCTTGGCGCCGCGCTGCGGATCAGCCTGCTCCGCACCCGTGCCGACTGGCTGATCGTCGCCGCTGCGTGGCTGATCACCCTGCTCGCCACCACCCTGCTCGCCGCCGGACCCATCTACGCCGGCGCGGTGTCGATCGCCGGACTGCAGCGGGTGCTGGTCGACGCGCCGGTGGTCGAGGCGAACGTGCAGGTCTTGATCCGCACCGACCCGGCGAGGGTCGACGACGTCGACCACGTGGTCACCCCGGAGCTCGAGCGCAGTTTCGCCGGCATCGGCGCCGATGTCGCCCGCTTCGCTCGCTCCGAGACGTTCGCGCTCCCCGGCCAGCCCGCCGACCAGGTGCGGAGCCTGGCCATCCTCGGCTCGGCCGATGGTGTCGAGCAGCGATCCACGCTGCTGGACGGCGCGTGGCCGCAGACCGTGGTGGCGGAGGAGGTGCCGCTGCCGGTCGCGCTCGCGGAGCCGCTGGCCGCGACGCTGGGGCTGTCGGTCGGGGACGAGCTCGAGCTCGAGAGCCGCCTGCGCGAGGGGTTCATCCTCACCATCGCGGTGGCCGGGATCTTCCGGATCGACGAGCCCTCCGACCCGTGGTGGTGGGGTGAGCAGCAGGTGCTCGAGGGGACGACCAGCAGCCAGGCATTCGACACCCACGGTCCCCTTATCACCACCACCGGGAACCTCGTGTCGCGGGCCAGCCCCGGCCGGGTGCAACTGGGCTGGCGGGCGTTTCCCGACTTCGAGTCGCTGACCACCGACCACACCACCGCCCTCGGTTCGCGAGTCGCCGCCCTCGAGGACCGGATCGAGTCGCAGCTCGGCGGGGCGGGGTCCGTGTCGGTCACCACCGATCTGCCCGAGATGCTGGCCGCGGCGGAGCGCTCGCTGCTGGTGAGCCGCACCGGGGTGCTGCTGCTCACCGCCCAGCTCGCCGTGCTGGCCGCGTACGCCATCCTGCTCACCGCCGCCCTGCTGGTCGACCACCGGCGCGTCGACACCGCGCTGCTCCGCTCGCGCGGCGCCGGGGCGGGCCAGGTGGCCGGCATGGCCGTCGCCGAGGGGCTGCTCCTCACCGTCCCGGCCGGCCTGGCCGGGCCGTGGCTGGCGGCGGTCGCGCTCCAGGCGTTCAACCTCACCGGGCCGCTGGCGGAGATCGGCCTGCGGATCGACCCGGTGGTCACCACCGACGCGTACGCCGCCGCGGGGATCGCCGCTGCCGCCTGCCTGCTGGCGCTCGCGCTGCCAGCCCTGCTCGCCGCTCGCTCCTACGCCGCGGTCCACGGCGCCATCTCGCGTGGCGAGACGCGCACCATCGGCCAGCGGCTCGGCCTCGACCTGGCACTGCTGGCGGTGGCGGGAATCGGTCTCTGGCAGCTGCGGCACTACGGGGCGCCGCTGACCCGCTCGGTGCAGGGTACGCTCGGACTCGACCCGTTGCTGGTGGCTGCCCCCGCCATCGGGCTGCTGGCGGGGGCGGTGCTCGCCCTGCGGCTGGTGCCACTCCTGGCGCAGCTGATCGAGCGGGGGGTCGTTCGCGGGCGGGGGTTGGTCTCCGCCCTCGGCGCCCGCCAGCTGGCGAGGCGGCCGCTGCGCTACACCCGAGCGGCGCTGCTGCTGATGCTGGCCATGGCGATGGGCCTGTTCGCCATCTCCTACAGCCGCACCTGGATCGCCTCGCAGCGGGACCAGGCGAGCTACCAGGTCGGGGCGGACGTGCGGGTCGTCCCGGGGCGGCAGATGGCTTCGATGCCGCGCTGGGCCCTCGACCAGGGGTACGCGGCGCTGCCCGGCGTGGAACAGCGGATGGCGCTGCGCCGGGAACGGGTCCAGATCTCTCGCTCGGCCGGCCAGGGCGCGCTGCTGGCGCTCCACGCCGACGAGGCGCCGGAGGTCGTGGTGCTCCGGGGCGACCTCGCCGATCAGCCGGTCGCGTCGCTGGTGGCTCCGCTCGACGAGGCGCGGCCCCGGCTCGACCTGCCCCGGCTGCCGGGAGAGCCGCGTCAGCTGCGGATGCACGTCAGCGTCGAGATCGACCAGCTGGAGCGGCCGGTGTGGGACGGCGAGGCGTTCGTGGACGAGGAGGTCGATCCGCAGGTCCTGGCCGGGCAGCGCGGGATCGCCGCATGGGTGGTGGTGCGCGATGCTCGCGGCCTGCTGCACCGCTTCTTCAGCGAGCCGGTCAGCTTCGGGGAGGGCGCGCGTGAGCTGGTCGTGAACCTGGGTGACAGCGGCGACTCCGGTCTCGCCCTGAGCCACCCGCTCGAGCTGGTGGCGGTGGAGGTGTCGGTCGCCCTGCCGCGCCTGTACCGCGCGCCGGTGGCAGAGATCAGCGTCGAGGGAGCCGAGGCCGCCGACGACACGGGACGCTGGCAGGAGCTGACGCTCTCGGTGGACGGCGGCTGGCGACTGGCCGTCTCCAACCAGGGCAGCAGGCCGCGTTCGGTGCCGGGAGCGATCCTGGGACCGACCCTGTCCGCGGGGACCGGCGACGAAGGGTTCGGGCCGCTGACCGGGGTGGACCAGATCGGACGCGGCGTGGTGCTGAGCTTCGCTCCCGCGTCCCTGGTGGACGTGGCTGGGGCGCCGGTGCCGGTGATCGCGAACGACGCGTTCGCCACCGCCACCGAGACGGCGGCCGGGGACGAGGTATCGGTCCGCATAGGGGGCGTCCAGCGGCGGCTGCGGGTGACCGGGGTGGTGCGATCCTTCCCGACCGCCGACCCGGCCGAGCCCACGCTGGTCATGGACCTCTCGACGCTGCTGCTCCTCAAGTTCCAGGGAACCCGCGACGTCGATCCGCCGAGTGAGTGGTGGCTCTCGGTCGACGACGGGTCGAGCGAGCAGGTCGCCGCCGCGCTGCGCCGCGCGCCGTTCGGCAGCCAGGAGGTGCTGGCCATCGAGTCGCGCACGCGGACCCTGGCCACCGACCCGGTCGCGCTGGGGATCATCGGCGCCCTGACCCTCGGTTTCGTGGCGGCGGCCCTCTTCGCCCTGGTCGGCTTCATGGTGAGCGCCGCCGTTTCGGCCCGCGAGCGGCTGACCGAGTTCGCCCTGCTGCGCGCGCTGGGGCTGTCGCGCGGCCAGCTCTCCGGCTGGCTGTCGCTGGAGAACGCGACCCTGGTCGTGGTCAGCCTCGTGGCGGGCAGCGGGCTGGGTCTCGCCATCGCCTGGGTGGTGCTGCCGTTCGTGACCGTCACCCAGCAGGCGACCGTGCCGATGCCGCCGGTCCAGGTCGAGGTGCCGTGGCTCACCATCCTGGTGCTGGAGGTGGTCGGTCTGGCGGCGCTGGCCGTCGCCGTGGCGGTCCTCGCCTGGCTCCTGCGCCGGATCGGGCTCGGATCGGTCCTGCGGATGGGCGAGGACTAGCCGATGCGCCTCGTCGCCGCGGTCGCCGCCCTCCTGCGACGGTTCCGGGTCGAGCAGGTCGTCATCGGCTCCATCTTCGTGCTGGTGGCGGTCACCAGCCTCGCCGTCGCCGCCGGACCCAGGCTCTACAACCGGGTGGTCGACGAGGGGCTGCGCCACGAGCTGTCGGGCGCGCCGGGGGTCCAGCGCAACCTCCAGCTGTCGACCGTCGACCTGATCCAGCCGGGTCAGCCCCCGGTGGTGCGCGTCACGGCCCGCGGCGACCAGCTGGCCGGCTCGCTCCCGGAGTCGGTGCGCAGGCTGGTGGCGGCCCGCAGCTACCTGCTCGAAACGCCGCGCTTCCTGGTCGACGACCCCCCGAACTACACCACCTTCGTCACGCTCCGCTACCAGGACGGGCTGGAGGAGCAGATCGAGGTGGTCGAGGGGCGCGCGCCACGGCCGGTCCGCCAGCCCACGGTGGAGGATCCCGAGACGCCCCCGTCGGCCAGGCTGGAGGTGGCCATCTCCGAGGCCACTGCCGCCGAGACGCTGATGGCCGTCGGCGACCGCCTGGCGGCGACCGTCGACGACGACGATCCGCTGGTGAGGCGCATGTTCCCTCGACCGGTCAGCCTGGTGGAGGTCGAGGTGGTCGGCATCTTCGCGGTCCGCGACCCGTCGGCGGAGTACTGGTTCGACGACCCCTCGCTGATCCGAGTCTCGGTGGGCGGCACCGACGACAACCCGCTCGCCTTCGCCACCGCGCTGGTGGCCGCCGATGCCTACCCGGACCTCGTGTCGCTGGCGGTCCCGCTCCGCTACGTCTGGCGCCACCAGCTCGGGTTCGACCGGCTCAGCGCCGACCAGCTCGACCCGCTGGTTCGCGACCTGCGAGCCATGGAGTCCGACTTCGTCACTTCCGCATCCGCGGCGAACGCGCGCGGTGCGATCTTCATGCGCTCCGGCTTGCTGGGCATCATCGATCGCTACCTGTCGCAGCGCGCCACCTCCGAGGCGGTCCTGTCGGTGGCGGCCATCGGCCCGCTCTCGGTGGCGACCGGGGCAGTGGCGCTGGTCGCGCTGCTGGTGATCGCCCGGCGCCGCGCGGCGCTCCTGCTCGCCCGCAGCCGGGGTGCATCGGGCCGCCAGCTCCTCGCCGCGCAGCTCTGGGAGGCCCTGCTGGTGGCGGTTCCGGCCGCCGCGCTCGGTCTGCTGGCGGCCGAGACGCTCGTCCCGTCGCGTCCGGCGCCCGCCTCCCCCCTCGGCGCGCTGGGGGTCGCCCTGGCGGCGAGCCTGCTGCTGCTCGCCGCCACCTGGCCGCTGGCCCGTCGCGCGCTCGGCCAGCTCGAGCGCGACGATCCGGCGGTCTTCCGCCTGGCGCCCCGCCGCCTCGTCTTCGAGACCACGGTGGTGGGGCTGGCGCTGGCCGGCGCCTGGCTGCTTCGCGAGCGGGGCCTCTCGGGTCAGAGCGCGGCCGGCGACGTGGGCGGCTGGGACCCGTTCCTGGCGGCGGTGCCGGCGCTGATCGGGATCGCCGTCGGCCTGGTCACGGTTCGCCTCTACCCGTTGCCGGTGCGCGGGCTGGGCTGGCTGGCGGCGCGCCGCCGGGGGCTCGTCGCCGTCCTGGGCCTGCGCAGCGTGGGCAGGCACCCGTCGGCGGCCCACCTCCCGCTGCTGGTGCTGATGCTGACCATGGCGATCGGCGCCTTCTCGTCCGTGCTCGGCGTCAGCGTGGAGCGCGGGCAGGTCGAGAGCTCGTGGCGGGAGATCGGCGCCGACTACCGGATCGAGCCGGTGGCGGGAGCCAACATGACGCCGGGGCTCGACCCGTCCGTGGTCGAAGGGGTGGAGGTGGTGGCGCGCGGCTACGTCGACCGCAGCGCCGGCTTCAGCACCCAGCCGCAGCACCGCGGCAGCATCGCGCTGCACGCCCTCGAGCTGGACGCCTACGCGCGCGTGCTGGAAGGCTCGCCGGTCGAGGCCAGCTTCCCCGACGAGATGCTGTCGCCCGACGTCGGGCCCGGGATCGGCGGCACCCAACGGCCCGTCCCGGCGCTGG
Source organism: uncultured Steroidobacteraceae bacterium (assembly GCA_964469325.1). GTDB lineage: Bacteria > Chloroflexota > Limnocylindria > QHBO01 > QHBO01 > CAYXZN01. Next base: position 5,302 of record CAYXZN010000014.1, on the reverse strand, counting down.
TCTCCAGTCGGCTGCCGGCGGGCAGCGCCCAGCTCGCGACGGGCGACACCTTCGAGGTCAGCGTGGCAGGCAGACCGATCGTGCTGCGGGTGGCTGCCCGCGCCGACCGGCTGCCCGGCGTCCCGGAGGGGTCCAGCTTCGTGGTCGCTCCGCTGGAGGCGATCGCCGCGGCCTACGACCGGGGCCCCGTCCGCTCCAACGCGCTGCTGGTGCGGGGGTCGGCGGAGATCGAGCGGGAGCTGCGTGAGGCGGTCAGGGCGCAGTCGGTGACCGCGGCCGTCGCCTCGCGGCACCTCGCCTACGCGCGGCTCCGCGACGCACCCCTGGTGGCGGCGGTGATCGGCGGCTTCGGGCTTGCGCTCGCGGCAGCGACGGCGTACGCCGCGCTGGCGGTCGGGGCATCGGTGGGCCTGACCGCCGAGAGGCGATCCCGCGAGCTCGCCTACCTGCGCACGCTGGGACTGAGCAGGCGACAGGTGGCGGCCCTGACCGTGGTGGAGCACGCGCCGCCGGTCGTGCTGGCGGTGCTGGTGGGGATCGCCCTGGGCGTGGGCGCGGCGTGGCTGCTCGAGCCGGGCCTCGAGCTGGCCGCGTTCGTGGGTCCCGGGGCGCTGGTCGAGCTCCAGCTCGACTGGCCGTCGATCGCCGTCCTGGCGGCGCTGGTGGCCGGCGTCGTCACACTCGCCGTGGCGATCAGCTCGTGGGCGTCACGCCGCCGCGACCCGAGCCGGGCGCTGCGCATGGGCGACGAGTGAGTCGAGCGGTGAGAATGGGCCGGGCAGGAACGGAGGCGGCATGACGGGACGGTTCGGCGAGATCAGCGACATCGAGGAGATCGAGGAGAGCCACGGGATCATCGACCTCCCCAGCGTCGAGCGCGCTGCGCGCGTCCGCCGCCCGCGCTTCGGCGAGGGGACGCTGATCGTCTGCGACAACCTGGTCAAGATCTACAAGGTCGCCGATCTCGAGGTGGTCGCCCTCCAGGGTCTCGACCTGCTGGTCGAGACCGGCGAGTTCATCGCCCTGGTGGGCGCCTCGGGGTCGGGGAAGAGCACGCTGCTCAACATCCTGGGCGGCCTGGACGTGCCGTCGGCCGGGCGCGCGGTGGTCGCCGGCCACGACCTCGGCGACATGGGGCCCCGCGAGCGGACGCTCTACCGGCGCCGGGTGATCGGCTTCGTCTGGCAGCAGACCGCGCGCAACCTGCTCCCCTACCTCACCGCCCTGGAGAACGTCGAGCTGCCGATGGTGCTCGACGGCGTGGACGCCCGGCCCCGCCGCGCGCAGGCGGAGGAGCTGCTGCGGCTGGTCGGCCTGGCGGACCGGGCGGACCATCGACCGGAGCGGATGTCGGGCGGCGAGCAGCAGCGGGTGGCGATCGCGGTCGCGCTGGCCAACCAGCCGGAGGTGCTGTTGGCCGACGAGCCGACCGGCGAGCTGGACACGGCCACGGCCCATGAGACCTTCGACCTGCTGCGAGCGCTGAACCAGGAGATGAGGGTGACCATAGTGGTCGTCACCCACGACCCGCTGGTGAGCGAGCAGGTCAACCGCACGGTCGCCATCCGCGACGGCCGCACCAGCAGCGAGGTGCTCCGAGAGAGGACCGTCTCAGAGCAGGGCGACCACCACGTGGTGGCCACCGAGTACGCCGTCCTCGATCGCGTCGGCCGACTCCAGCTGCCGCGGGCGCACGTCGAGGCGCTGGGAATGGAGCGGCGGGTGCGGCTCGAGCTCGAGACCGACCACATCGGCGTGTGGCCCGATCGGTCCGGGAACGGGAGCCAGCCGGACCGCGGCGAGCAGGGGCCGGAGGAGACGAGGTGACCAGCGCCCTGTCCGACACGTCGGTGCGACAGAGCCGCGACACGCCCATGGTCGAGGCCGGCGGCCTCAGTCGTGAGTTCCGGGTCGGCTCCTCGGTCGTGCACGCGCTACGTGGCGTGGAGCTGCGCGTCGAGGCCGGAGAGCTGCTCGCCGTCCGGGGCCGCTCGGGCTCCGGCAAGACGACGCTGCTGTCGCTGATCGGTGGGCTGGACCGCCCGACCTCGGGCTGGGTGCGCGTCGACGGGCAGCCGGTCAGCGAGGTGAGCGAGGACGCGCTGGTGGAGCTGCGCCGCCGGAGGATCGGCTTCATCTTCCAGGCCTTCGGGCTGCTGCCCATCCTGTCGGCCGCGGAGAACGTGGAGATCCCGCTGCGGCTGATCGGCGCGGATCCCGGGGAGCGCGACGATCGCGTCCAGCTGCTGCTCGAGCTGGTCGGCCTCGGTGAGCGGGCACGGCACCGCCCCCACGAGCTTTCGGGCGGCGAGCAGCAGCGGGTGGCGATCGCCCGCGCCCTGGCCAACCGCCCGGGCCTCCTGCTGGCCGATGAGCCGACCGGACAGCTCGACTCCTCGACCGGCCGCTCGATCATGACCCTGCTGCGGGCGGTCGTCCGATCGGAGGGGGTGACGGCGATCGTCGCCACCCACGACCCCATGCTGATCGACCTCGCCGACCGGGTCCTGGAGCTGCGCGACGGCCGCATCTCCGGCTCCGAAGCCGGAGAGTCGTGACCGGCGGCATGCGCGAACCGCGTTCCGTTTCAGTCGTCGGCCGAGGCTGCTGCGGCGGATGCCGTCAAACACTCCACGTTTTAGGCATCGACCGAGCTACGCACTCGGGTCGTTCCTCCGACCGTCCAAACACCCCATGATTGGGGCGACGGAGGAAGGATCGGCCGGGCCGATCCGCCCGCCGGCTCAAACCTCCCACGTTTGGATGCACCGCAAGGACACGCGGATGCTCCCTCCTGCAGCCGCACCGGAGAGTCGAGGATGGACGTCGAGCTGCTGATCGAGAACGGCACGCTGGTCGACGGCAGCGGCGAGCCGCCGTACCGGGCGGACCTGGCGGTCGCGGACGGCCGGCTGCGGAT
>CAYXZN010000014.1:0-2282 GCA_964469325.1 uncultured Steroidobacteraceae bacterium | reverse complement strand
GCGGCGAGCCGCCGTACCGGGCGGACCTGGCGGTCGCGGACGGCCGGCTGCGGATCGTTCGCGATGACGCGGAGGAGCTGAGCGCCGGTCGCCGGATCGACGCCGGCGGGCTGACCGTCGCCCCCGGCTTCATCGACCTCCACTCCCACTCGGGCCTGATGATGCTGGCCGAGCCGCGTCACGAGCCCAAGGTGCGGCAGGGGGTGACCACCGAGGTGATCGGGGTGGACGGGCTCTCTTACGCCCCGATCTCCGCCGCAGACGACCTGCACGCGCTGGTGGAGATGAACGCCGGCCTCGACGGACGGCCGGAGCTCGCCTACGACTGGGATACGGTCGCCAGCTACCTGCGCCGCTTCGACGGCCAGGTGGCGGTCAACGTGGCACTGATGGTCGGGAACTCGGCCTTGCGGATGAGCGCCATCGGCTGGGAGGACGAACCCGCAGGCGCGCGCACGCTGGCGGACATGTGCGCCATGCTCCGCGAGGCGATGGCGGAGGGGGCCTTCGGCCTGTCGAGCGGCCTCGACTACCCGCCCGGCTCCTACGCGACGACCGACGAGCTGGCGGCGCTCTCCAACGAGGCGGCGCGCCATGGCGGCTTCTACCACACCCACGTTCGTTACCCGCTGGGCGACCGCTTCCTGGACCCGTTCCGGGAGGCGATCGAGATCGGGCGGCGCGGAGGGTCGCCGGTGCACCTGACCCACTTCTACCACCGCCAGACGCACCCGGGGCCGCCGGAGGCGATGCTGGCCCTGGTCGACGACGCCCGCGTCGCCGGCCTGGATGTCAGCTTCGACACCTATCCCTACGAATGGGCGAGCACCCGCCTGCTGATCCAGCTCCCCCAGTGGGTGCAGGCCGGCGGTCCTGGGCCGCTGAAGGAGCGCCTCGCCGACCGGGCGGTGCGCCGCCGCCTGCGCCAGGAGCTGGTGGACCGGGGCGCGGCCTACACCGGACCCGGCTCCTGGTCAGACGTCCGGCTGGGCGGCTTCACCCGGCCCGAGCACGCCCGATGGGAGGGCCTCACCCTGGCCGATGTGGTGGCCGAGACCGGCGCCGATGCGGTCGACGCCGTCTGCGACCTGCTCCTCTCCGAGGACCTGCGGGTCAGCCAGGTGACCAGCGGCCCGTGGAGCGAGACGCTCCCCCACTTCGTCGCGCGGCCGGACGGCATGGTCGGCACCGACTCGACCTTCGTCGGGGCCAGGCCCAGCCCGCGCACCTACGGCTCGTACCCGCGCATCCTGGGCGAGTTCGTCCGCGAGCGACGCCTGCTGTCGCTGGAGGCGGCGGTGCGCAAGATGACCTCGCTGCCCGCCCGGCGGCTGGGCCTCGCCGACCGCGGTCTGCTCGGCGACGGCATGGCCGCCGATGTCGTCGTCTTCGACGCCGAGCGGGTCGCCTCGCTCGCCACCTACGAAGAGCCGCGGCAGTTCCCGGTCGGCATCGAGTACGTGGTCGTGAACGGTGCGCTGGTGGTCGACCGCGGCCGGCACACCGGCGCGCTCCCCGGCCGCACCCTCCGCCGCTGAGCTCGCAGCGCCTGCTCGCACCGGGCCGGTTGCTCGCCGGAAGAGTCGTTTCGTTGCCCGCCGCGTCACCGCCGCTCGTGGAGCGAGGTTTTCGGACCTGGAACGGCCGCGGCGCTCGTCCGGCGAGTGATTCGGTCCACGCACCTGTCGAATCGTGCCGTTGGACGAGTGAAGCGCTCGGCGTGGCTCCGGCCGAGCGGCCTATCATCGGTCCATGGAAGGACGCTCGGATGCTCGGAGGCCGCGGATGACGCGCACGCTGCCGTCCGGAATGGCCGGGACGACGGTCGCGCCGACGCCGGTGATCGTGCCGCCCGCACAGCAGGCGCCCGGACGCGCCGAGATTGCGGCCCCGCTGCGTCGCGAGGGGCCGGGGAAGCTCACCGGCGAGGCGCTGTACGCGGACGACCTCGTCTTCCCCGGGGCGTGGTACGGGGCCACCATTCGCTCCACCGAGCCGCACGCGCGGCTGCTCGGGATCGACCGCGACGATGACTTCGACTGGACGCAGGTAGCGCTGGTCACCGCCGACGACATCCCCGGCGACAACGTGGTCAGCCTGATCGACGACGACCAGCCGGTGCTGGTGCCGGTGGGCGGGGAGATCCGCCACCATGCCGAGCCGGTCGCGCTGCTGGCCGCCGCCGACCGCGCCACGCTCCACGAGGCGAAGCAGCGCATCCGCCTCCGCACCGAGCGCCTGCCGGCGGTCTTCGACCCGTTGCAGTCGACCCAGGTCTTCGC
>CAYXZN010000013.1:0-18642 GCA_964469325.1 uncultured Steroidobacteraceae bacterium | reverse complement strand
AGCAGCTGCTGGTCGAGCGAGCCCCAGTTGACGCCGATGCGGACCGGCCTGTCGTTCGCCAGCGCCACCTCCACGATCTGCACGAAGTTGGCGTCTCGGTGCCTGGCGCCGACGTTGCCCGGGTTGATGCGGTACTTGGCGAGGGCAGCGGCGCAGGCGGGATGCCGGGTCAGCAGCAGGTGGCCGTTGTAGTGGAAGTCGCCGATCAGCGGCACGTCGACCCCGAGCCGGTCGAGCTTCTCACGGATCTGCGGGACCGCCTCCGCCGCGGCGTCGTTGTTGACCGTGACCCGCACCAGCTCGGACCCCGCGTGCCCCAGGCGGGCGACCTGGATGGCGGTCGCATCCGCGTCGGCGGTGTCCGTGTTGGTCATCGACTGCACCACCACCGGGTGGGCCGAGCCGATGGGCACTCCGTCCACCCGCACGGTCGTGGTGGGGCGCCGGGCGGCCAGGCTGATCGGTGCAGGCATGGCCTTATCGTACGGTGAGCGCGCCTCGACCGCCGGCTGCCTCCCTCGCGACGGCACGGGCCCTGCATCAGCGGAGACCATGGGCCTGTTCACACTGACGCGCGTGCGACCGGACCCCGCGCCACCGGTGGCGCCGCCGGCCGACATCTGGATCGTCGAGGACGAGCCGGATGCGGCGGAGCTGGCCGTTGAGGTGGCACGGGTGGCCGGCGTGCCGGCCCGTGCGTTCCGCGACCCGAACGAGTACCTGGCCGCCCTCCGCGAGGACGAGGCCAGCCCGCGGGTGATCGTCCTCGACTGGCGCCTCGAGCGTGAGCTCGCGTCGGCGCTGTTCCTGGCGACCCGCCACCTTCACCCGGCGCTGCCGGTCGTCTTCTGGACCGCCACGCCGGCCGGGGAGCTCCCGGCCGTGCTGCGCGACGACCCGCGGACGAAGATCGTCCCCAAGACCGACGGGGCGAGCGTCCTGGAGGGAGCGCTCCGGTGGGGGATGCAGATCGATGGAGCCGATGGAGGCAAGAACCGATGATGGAAGGGTTCCGGCTCCCCGATGACCCGCAGGCGGACGAGCCGGACGAGATGAAGCCGGACACGCTACCGATCGACGACATGGAGCGTCCGCACCCGAGCGCCGACGAGGTGGCTCACGAGCAGGGCGTGCGACCCGACTACGTCAAGCGTCGGGCCGCCGAGCAGGGCGACCTGGGCGACCAGCAGGACGTCGAGGACGTCGACCGGCCGTAGCGGCCGATCGCGCTAGTCCGGCCGCGCCAGCACCAGGGCGGCGTTCATCCCGCCGAAGCCGAATGAGGTGCTGAGCGCGGCGCGCATGGGCGCCGGCCGAGGCTCCCGCACCAGCGACAGCTCGCAGCGCGGATCGGGGTTCGCGAGGTTGCAGGTGCCCGGCAGCACGCCCTCGGCCAGGGCCATGGCGCTGATGGCGGCCTCGATCGCGCCGCTCGCCCCCAGCGGGTGGCCGTACATCCCCTTGGTGCCCGACACCGGCACGCTCCGCGCCCGCTCGCCCAGCGCGGCGTGCAACGCCCGGGACTCGGCGACCTCGTTGAGCGGGGTGCTCGACCCGTGGGCGTTCACGTAGTCGACCGCGTCGGCGGTCATGCCCGCGTCGACGAGCGCCATGCGGACCGCCCGGCCCGCCTCGCGCCCATCGGGTCGCGGAGCGGTCATGTGGAAGGCATCGTTGGTGGCCCCGAAGCCGCGCAGCTCGGCCAGGATCGGGGCGCCGCGCCGCTCGGCTCGACGGCGCTCCTCGAGCACCAGCACGGCGGCTCCCTCGGCCATCACGAACCCGTCCCGGTCGGCGTCGAAGGGGCGGGAGGCGCCGGTCGGGTCGTGGTTGCGGCGCGACAGGACGTTGATCATGGCGAAGGCCCCGAAGGTGAGGGGGGCGAGCGGTGCCTCCGCCCCACCGGCCAGAGCAAGGTCCAGCTCCCCGGAGCGGATCGACTGCATCGCCTGGCCGATGGCCACCGCCCCCGAGGCGCAGGAGTTGGCGTTCCCCACCGCCGCGCCGTTCAGGCCCAGGTCCATGGCCACGTTGCTGGCCCCGGCGCCGCCGAAGACGGCCAGGGCGAGCATCGGCGCCACCCCGCGCGGGCCGGCCGCCACGTAGCGCTCGTGCTGCTCCTCGCCGAAGGCGACGCCCCCCAGCGCGGAGCCGATGAACACGCCCGCGGCCGACGCTTTGCCGTTGAGCGCTCCCAGCCGGGCGTCCTCGACCGCCATCCTGGCCGCCGAGACGGCGAGCTGGCTGAACCGGTCGAGGCGCCGCGCCCGGCGCGCGTCGAGCAGGTCGCGCGGGTCGAAGTCGTCGACCTGGGCCGCGATGCGCGACGGGAAGGGGGTGGCGTCGAAGCGGTCGATGCACCGCACCGCCGATCGATTGGCCAGCACGCCGGCCCACAGCCCCTTGCGCCCGTGGCCGACCGGGGTGACCGCGCCGATGCCGGTGACCACTACCCGACGGGCGCCGTTCGGCGTCACCTGGCCACCCCGTTCGCCTCGGCGAGCTGCTTGATGCGCCGCAGCGTCCGGCGCGCGATGGCCTCGATGAAGTGGGGGCCGATCACGTGCTTCGCCACCAGCCCGCCGACGAGCGGCCAGCCCAGCTCCAGCTCGTGCTCGATCCGCACCTCGTTCGCGTCGCCGTCGGGCTCGATTCGCCACGCCACCTGCATCCCCCGCGTCACGCCCCCGGTGTGCAGGAACTCGATCCGCCGTGCCTCGGGCTGGAGGCGCTGGATCGCCTCCCACCGCACCGGCAGCGGCCCACGCCGGGCGCCCATCTCGAAGCGGCGCTCCCCTTCCGGGTCGTCGAGCCTGCGCACGTAGCGGTAGTGCGGCAGGATCTGCGGCCAGCGCTCGACCTGCGCGCCGAGCTCGAAGATGCGCTCGGCCGGCGCCGCGATCCGGATCCGGGTGACCGACCTCACGGGCGAAGCACCTCCGCCAGGAAGCGGGGCGAGAGGGCCCGGGAGGCAGGCAGGCAGTCGCCGATCGCTCCGCCGAAGGTGGCCAGCGCCGCGGGTCGGCGCTCGAGGCGGCGCACCGCGTACCGGAGCAGCGGCGGCGCCGCCAGCATTCCCTGCACCGCCCAGGTCAGCAGGTCCTTGCCGGTGAAGGCGGTGCGGCGCTCGGCGCGGTAGGCGTCGGCGACCAGGTGGTCGGGAGAGCGGAGGGCGGACGCGGCGGCGCGGGCGGACCGCAGGGCGCGGTAGATCCCCTCGCCGGTGAACGGGTCGACGAACCCGGCCGCGTCGCCGACCAGCAGCCACCCGGGGCCGGCGACCTCCGACACCCGGTGGCCGACGGGCGCCACGCCGCGGATCGGGGTCAGCCGGTTGGCGGAGCCGACCCGTTCCCGGGCTCCGGGAAGCGCGGCGATCGCCCGCTCGAAGCGGGTCGCCGCCGATCCGGAGGCGGCGAGCGGGAGCGCCATCGCCACGTTGAGCCGCTCGCCGGGGATCGGCGCCAGGCCCACGTACCAGTCGTCCCCGACGTGCATCTCCCCGTGGTCGTCGAGCCCGGTCCCGCGGCGGTCGACGTGGGCCATCAGCCCCAGCCGCCGGGGGAAGCGCACCGGGCGGGTCACGCCCAGCAGTCGCGCGACGACGGAGCGCGCCCCGTCCGCACCGACCACCCGGTCGGCGCGGACCTCGATCCGCCCGCCGGGACCGAGGAGGGTGCCGCCCGTCACCCGCCGCCGCGGTCCGGCGGGCTGGATCGCCAGCTCCACCAGCCGCGTCCGCTCCAGCAGCCGGGCTCCGCTCGCCACCGCGCGGCGGGCGAGGAGGGCGTCGAAGGCGCGCCGGTCGAGCCCCCACGCCGGGCGTGGCCCGCGGCGATCGGCGTAGCGGACGGGGAGGCGAGTCGACCCGGCGATCACGTCCATGCCCGACAGCGGTCGTGCGGCGGTCCGCCACTCGGCCTCGTCGACCCCGAGCCGCTCGAGCTCCTCGGCGATGCGGGGGCTGGCGTACTCGGCGCACGCCTTGGGGCGCGGATGCTCGCCCGCCTCGACGGCCAGCACCTCCAGGCCCATCTCCGCAGCCACCGCGGCGAGAGCCGCTCCTGCCGGCCCGGTTCCGACGATCAGCAGGTCGCAGCGCAGCGAGCCAGAGCGCGGTGCGCCGCTCACGGCCGCGCCGCTCACGGTCGTTCCACCGGCACGGCGGCGATGGCGACGCGCGGCAGCAGCCGCGGGGAGGACCAGATCGGCCGCAGCCCCGCCGCGTCCAGGAGCTCGCGGAGCTCGGCCAGGTCGTAGGCGCGTCGAGCGGAGACGATGCCGTCGTGCCGGGTGTAGGCGGAGCGGCCGATGGCGAGCACCGCGCAGGCGGTCAACAGGAACGGCAGCAGCCCCCGCCGCAGGTCGTTCACGACCACGCCCAGGCGCGCCACCCGGCGCAGCTCGGTGAGCAACGTGACCGCGTCGTCCGGGTCGAGGTGGTGGAGCAGCAGCGAGGCGTGCGCCACGTCGACGCTGTCGTCGTCGAGGGCGAGGCGACCCGCGTCTCCCTCCACCAGGGTGAGGCGGGGGTCGGCGCCGGAGGCGGCGCGGGCCGCCACCAGCACCTCGGATCGTCGCTCCACGCCGACCACCTGCCAGTCGGCGCCGGAGCGGCGCGCCGCCCGCAGGAACGCGCGGGGGATGTCGGCTCCTCCGGTCCCCGCGTCGAGCACCACCAGCCGATCGCGAGCCGCCGGGGGCACGAGCGCGCGGATCGCGGACAGGCTGGCGCCGACCCCGCCGGGCAGCCGGTTCAGCAGCGCCAGCTCGGCGAGGTTGGCACGCAGCAGCGCCGCGTCCAGCCCGGGCTGGTCGAGCCGCTCGGACAGGACGGCCCGGCGGGCCAGCGGATGGGAGATCGACATCCTCTCAGCGATACGCCTCCAATTACACGCCACCGTGCAAGCGGCACGCCCTCCGCGGAAGCACGTGGCGCGGGGGAGACGGAAAGCGTCATGGAGCCTACACGCAACCGTCACGCATCCACGCTAGGCTGGCCGCGTGAACCTGCCGAGCATCCTGCCGACCGCGCTGGCGCTGTCACTACTGGCCACGGCGTGCGCCGCGCCGGCCAGCTCGCCCGCCGGGCCCGGCTCGCCGTCGGCCACGTCCCCGCCGCCGTCGGCCTCCCCCCGCTCGTCGCCCCCGCCGTCCGCCAGCTCCGACGCGTCCCCCTCTCCCACGGCCAGCGCTCCGGTCGGCCTCACCAGCGACCCGCTCCACCTGGTCGAGCTGCGCGACGTTCGGAACGGCGCGACCTTCACGCTCGGCCAGCTGGCGGCGGAGAAGCCGCTCCTGCTGGAGATGATGGCCATCTGGTGCACCAACTGCCGCGCCCAGATGCACCGGGTCGTGGAAGCCCAGGAGATGGCCGACTTCCACTCGGTGGGACTCGACGTGGACGCCACCGAGATCGGCGCCGACCTGCGCGACTACGCGGAACGCGAGGGCTTCGACTGGCCGTTCGCCATGGCCGACCGAGACGTCGCCGTCCTGCTGCGGGAACGCTTCGGGCTCCAGGTCCTCAACCCGCCGAACACGCCCATGGTTCTCCTCTTCCCCGACGGGTCGGTGCGGCTGCTCGACTTCGGCGGCTACTCGGTCGACGAGCTGGTGGCGCAGATCGAGGCGGGCTGAGGATGGGCGAGCTGGTGGCGGCCTTCGTGGCGGGGATGGGGGCCACCGCCGCGCCCTGCATCCTGCCGCTCTACCCCGCCTTCCTCGCCTACCTGACCGGCACCTCGACCGCTCCGGCTCCGGGCGGGACGCTGGTGGCGACCCGGCCGCGCTTTCCGCCACTGGCGGCCGCGGCGCTGGTGCTGGCCGGCGTGATGGCGGGGATGCTCGTCATCGCGGTGGTCGTGATCGCCGTGTCGGCCAGCCTGAGCCGAATCATCCCGGTCATCCTGCCCGCCGCGGACCTGGTCCTGATCGGGCTGGGGCTCCTCCTGGTGGCCGGCCGCAACCCGTTCGCGCGCCTGCCCCAGCCGTCGCCGAAGCTGGCTGGCGACCGCGGCCCGGCCCTCGGCGCCTTCCTGTACGGCGCGCTCTTCGCTCCGATCGCGATCCCGTGCATCGGCCCCTTCCTGCTCACCATCCTGGCGTACTCCCTCACCATCGGCGACGCCCTCGCCCAGCTCGGCTTCTTCGCCGTCTTCGGCCTGGGCTTCGGGCTGCCGCTGTTCGTGATCGGCCTCCTCGGACAGTGGCGCGGAGCGCAGCTGGCGCGGGCGATGGTGCGGCACGAGCGGCCCATCCAGCTGGTGCTCGGGGTGGCCCTGGTCGCCGTCGGTGCGTGGGACCTGTCGATCAACCTGCCGCAGCTGCTGCGCTAGGCCGGCCGCACGGCCCCGCGCCGGGCGGTTCGCCGTCTTCGCTATGCTGGACTCGCAATGACCGCAACCGTTCCCCCGACGCCCGCCCGCCCGCACGAGCACGGCGACGACCGGTACCCCAAGCTCGCCATCATCGGCTCGGGCCCGGCGGGCCTGACGGCCGCCCTGTACGCCGCCCGTGCGAACCTCGATCCAATCGTCTTCGCCGGCAACCAGCCGCTCGGCCAGCTGATGATCACCAGCGACGTCGAGAACTACCCGGGCTTCCCGAACGGAATTCTGGGACCGGAGCTGATGCAGCTGTTCCGCGAGCAGGCGGAGCGCTTCGGTTCGCAGCTGATCGAGCGCGACGTGACGCGGGTCGACTTCTCGCGGCGACCATTCCGCCTCTACCTCGGCGACGACGAGTACCGCGCCGACGCGGTCATCGTCGCCACCGGCGCGTCGGCGCTGTGGCTGGGCCTGGAGTCGGAGGAGCGGCTCAGGGGACGCGGCGTCAGCGCCTGCGCGACCTGCGACGGGTTCTTCTTCCGGGGCCGCGACGTCGCGGTGGTGGGCGGTGGCGACACCGCCATGGAGGAGGCGCTCTTCCTCACCAAGTTCGCGGAGAAGGTGACGGTCGTCCACCGTCGGGACGCCTTCCGGGCCAGCAAGATCATGGCGGATCGGGTGCAGAAGCACGCCAAGATCGACGTGGTGTGGAGCTCGGAGGTGGCCGAGGTGCTGGGCGACCAGACCGTGAGCGGCCTGCGCCTGCGGAACCTCGACAGCGGCGAGGAGTCGGAGCTGGCGGTGCAGGGGATGTTCGTGGCCATCGGCTACAAGCCGAACACCGACCTGTTCGTGGGCCAGCTCGAGCTCGACGAGAAGGGCTACCTGGTGGTGACCGACGAGACCGGGACCATGATCGAGGGGGTCTTCGTGGCCGGCGACGTCCACGACCACCGCTACCGCCAGGCGGTGACCGCCGCCGGTGACGGCTGCAAGGCGGCGATCGATGCCGAGCGGTGGCTGGCGGAGGTCGGGGAGATCGAGGCGGCGACCGCCACCAACTGGTAGCCCGAAGGCCGGGGCGCCTGCGCGCTCCGGCGACCGCTAGTCCAGCAACTTCGGCAGCAGGGCGGCGTCGAGGCGCTCGGCGGCCGGCAGCCGCTCCAGCGTCGTCCGCCAGCGCGGGTCGGCGGCGATGGCTGCTCCCAGCTCCCGGCGCGCGGCCTCGAGGTCGCCACGGTTGGCGAGGTCGACCGCGTGCCAGAAGGCGAGCTCGGCCGCGTCCGGCGCCCGCCGCCGCGCCTCCGCGTAGCGCGTCGCCTCGTCCGTCCCGGCCCGCGCCGCGTCCCCGTCCTCGTCGAGGAGCGCGTAGCACTCGGCCAGGTTGACGATCCGCCGCAGCTCGGGCACCGGATCGGGGTGGTCGTCGACCCGCACGTCGAGCACGCGGCCGCGCCACGGTGCCGGCTGGAGCTCCGCCTCCACGATCACGATTGCAGAGCTCTGGCGGCCGCGCACGTCGCCGCCCTCTGCCTCCGCCGCCTCCAGCGCCCGCAGCAGCCGCTCGCTGAACGGCAGTCCCTCGCCGGTCGCGGCCTCGTAGGCGCGCGCCATGGCTGGCCAGCAGCTGTCGGCGTGAAGCAGGTTGCCCTGTACCGTGTAGCCGTCGCCGACCTGGTGGCCGGCGGCCGGGATCGTCTGCCGGCCGGTGTGCGCCGCCGCCTTCCCGTTCGCGTCGACCACGCCGAGCTGGCGCTGCTCGGCGAGTGAGTCGCTCGCCATCAGCGCCGCCACCACCTGCTCGGCGGAGCGGCCGTTGCGCAGCAGCTCGAGACCGATCGGTCCGAAGCTGATGTCGACGAAGGCCTGCGTGGCGACCGCTCCCACACCTGCCTCGAGCCAGGGCACCACCGGGCCGACTCCCAGGTAGTGCGACTGCACCGCGATGCCGAAGCGGCCGGTGGCCGGGTCTCGGGCGACGATGCTGTAGGTCATGGCGGCAGCCTACCGACTCCGGGTCGGCCGGGCGGGCCGAGCGGCGCTCGGGCGCGTCTCGCCCACCAGCGCCGCGGCGACCGCCTCGGCCAGCTCGAGCCAGCTGTCGGCCTCGTCGCTCTCAGGCAGGCCGCGCAGGATCGTCCGATCCAGGACCGCCCGGTACGGCTCGAGGGCTGCCGACAGGGCGGCGCCCTGCTCGACCGCGATTCCGCCGGGGATCGCCTCGGGCCGCGGGCTCTCACCCTCCACCGCCTCCTGCTCGGCGAAGCTGCGTCGGTAGGCGGACTTGCGGCCGAGGTAGCGGCCCGCCTCGTCGGCGAGCCGTCGCTGGGCCTCGGGGCCGAGCGCGACCCGCACGTAGGCCGCCAGCTCCGGCGCCGGCCGGCCCGACTCGTCGGCTCCCTCCGCCACCCGTTCCCGGTTCCACGCCAGCCGCTCCGGGTTCGCCCAGTTGCAGAGCACCACGTCGGCGAGCTGGCCCCCCAGCCGGCACATGCGGGGACCGACGGCGGCGACCGCGATGCTGACGTCCGGCAGGCGCCGGCGGAGCTCGGCGACGCCCTCGCGCACCAGCCGCAGCGAATGGGAGGCGCCGCTGCCCACGCCGAGCACCAGCCGCTCCCGTGGCAGGCCATGCTGGGCGACCTCGTCGGCGAGCCGCTCCGCGCTCCACTCGCTGAGGCCTGCCACGCCCAGGCCGAGCACCAGCCGCTCCGTCCCCTCGGCGCACACGGCCAGCGTGGCGAGCCCGGATCCGGCGCGGGTGTCGTTCGCCCACAGCTCGTCGAAGCCGAGCGCCTCGACCCGGGCGCCGATGCGCTCGATCCCCTCCCGCGGCCCGGCGGCGACGCCGAAGCCGAGCGTGCCGCGCGCCGCGTCGCGCCCGCTCACGCCGCCCGCCGGGGGCCCAGCGCCCGCCGGGCCGCGTCGGGCACGTCGGTGACGAACGCCCACAGCCCGCTCACCGCCAGCTGGACCATGCGGTCCGGCTCGTTCACCACGTAGCAGCCCATCTGGCGGCCGTAGGCGATGGTCGCCTGCTGGATGACCGGCCCCGGGTCGAGCCCCAGGTCGCCGTCCCAGGGGTGGACTCCGCGGTGCCCGTGCTCCAGCGCCCACTTCAGCGCCGGCTCGATGGGCTGGCCGGGGACGAGCAGGTAGCCGGTCGTCATGTCCGGCGCGGCCTGACGGACCCGGTCGATGGTGGCCTCGTCGAACGAGATGAGGGCCAGCCGCTCGTTCTGCGCGACGGGGTGGCCGCGGAGCATGGCCAGCGTCGGCTCGACCGCCTCGGGGGCCTTGATCTCGACGACCAGGCCGATGTCCGGGGGGAGCCACTCCAGCACCTGGTCGAAGGTGGGGATCCTGAGGCCGCGGCCGCGGTACGGGTAGTCGCCGTCGGGGCCCGGGAACCGCGCACCGGCGTCGATGCGGGCCAGGTCGTCCGATGAGAGCGCGGCCACCCGGCCGGTCGCGTCGGTGGTCCGGTCCAGGGTGTCGTCGTGGATCACCGCCAGCGCCCCATCGGTCAGCAGGTGGACGTCGCACTCGACCGCATCGGCCCCCTGCTCGGCCGCCAGCTGGAAGGCCTCCATGGTGTTCTCGGGCCGGGCGGCGGCGGACCCGCGGTGGGCGACCACGAGCGTCATCTCGGCAGCTCTCCGGGCGGCACGACGGCCGGCTCGAGCGGCGTCACCGGCGGGCCGATCTGCTCCTCGTCGGCGTACGCCCGCCCGGGGGGAACGCGGCGGACCAGCCACAGGCCGACCAGCAGGAAGGCGAGCAGGCTGAAGATGGCGACCTGGTACGCGCCGCGGTCGAGCGTCGCCAGCAGCGACGACACGATCAGCCCGTACACCAGCGGCCCCACCACGGCACTCGCCTTCCCGACCAGGCCGTACAGCCCGAACATCTCCCCCAGCCGCTCCGGCGGCGCCAGCCGCATCAGCAGCAGGCGGTCCGACACCGCCACGCCGCCCAGCCCGGAGCCGAGGATGGCGCCGGCGATGTAGAAGGCCACCGGGTTCAGGAAGACGCCGATGATGACGAAGCCGATGGCCCACGTGACCAGCACCGCCACCAGGGTCCGCTTCGGGCCCCATCGGTCGCTGACGAAGCCCCACCCGAACGAGGCCAGCACCGCGACCACGGTCAGCAGCAGCAGCACGCTCAGCGCTCCCGCCTCGGGGAGGCCGATCGCCTCGACCGCGAACACGCCCATCACCACGATCACCGTGTTGACCGGGTCGGAGTAGAAGAAGCGGGCCACGATGAACCGCAGCAGGCCGGGCGTGGCGGCGGCGTGCCGCACGGTCTGGGCCAGCTGGCTCCACGAGGCGAGCGCCTCGCCGATCCGGAACGGGCGCCGCTCGCCGCGCTCCTTGACCCACACGAAGATCGGCAGCGCGAAGGCGGTGAACAGCACCGCCACCAGGATGAAGGTGAGCGGCGTGGACTGCCCGTCCGAGCGGGTCACCCCGGCCGCCCACAGGCCGCCCACCGTCAGCGTCCCCACGTAGCCGAGGGCCACACCGATCCCCGACAGGCGGCCGCGGGCCGAGGATCGGGCGACATCGGCCAGGCTGGCGTCGTAGTAGATCAGGGCCGCCTGGTAGGCGAAGTTGGCGACGGCGAAGCAGACCAGGCCGATGCGCACGTCCACCAGGCCGATCAGCGCGGTGGCGGTGACGCACAGCGCCGTGAAGGCGCCCAGGAACGGCTTGCGCCGGCCCACCCGGTCGCTCATCGCGCCCAGGATCGGCGAGACCAGCGCGTTGAGGCCTACCGAGATCGAGACCGCCAGGGTGAACCACAGCGTCCCGTCCCGCTCGCCCAGGAAGCGCGTCGCCCACACGCCCATCGCGAACGACACGATCATGAAGCTGTAGATCGTGTTGGCGAAGTCGTACAGGGTCCACGCCAGCCCCTCGAGCGCGCTGCCGGAACGGGTGAGGCTGCCCAGCGCCCGCCACCAGCCCACCCGGGAGAGGCGCGTCGCGAGCGTGGCGGCGGCGGTCACCCGCGGATCATAGCCGTGCCCATCTCGGGCCCGTCACGCCGCCCGGGCATGCCGGCAGGACAGGAGGCGGTGTACTCGGTACAGTTTCAGCGAATGAACCACCGCCCTTCACTGTCCCGGCGCCTCGCACTGGTCGCCACCCTGTCGCTCGGGGCGGTGGCCGTGGTCGGCACCGCCATCGGCGCGACCCTCCACCTGCGGCGTCGGGCCGCCACGGCGGCAGGTGGAACGGGCCGGTCGGCCGGCGGATCGGACGCCGGCGGCCGCGAGCCGGCGCCGGCCGTCGCCGCCGAACCCCCGGCTGATGGCGGCCTCTTCCCCGCGCTGGGGCGCATCGCCTACCGACGTCGCTGGGCGGTCCTGGGTCTGTCGACGCTGCTGGCCGCCGCGCTGCTCGGCTGGAGCGCCACTGCCGGCGGGACCCTGATCCAGGGCGGCTGGCAGGTGCCCGGCTCCGAGGCCCAGCGCGCCGAGCAGCTGCGGGCCGAGCGCTTCGGGGAGCAGGCGACGGCCATGATCGTCATCTTCCGCGACCCGGCGGGTGACGCCGCCTCCTCCGCGTTCCAGGCGACGGTCGCCGGCAGTCTGGCGCCGCTCGCCGATGACCCGTCGGTCGTCGAGATCGTCACCTTCGCCGACAGCGGTGATCGGCGGCTGCTGAGCAGCGACGGCGCCGCGACCTCCGCGCTGGTCCGGCTCGACGAGCCGACCGAGGAGGCGGTGGACGACGCCAGCCGGCTGGCGGAGGCGGTGCGGCGTCCGGTGGACGTGGAGGTGATCGTGACGGGGGTCCCGCAGGTCTACCACGAGTTCAACGAGACGGTGGAGCGCGACCTGGTGCGCGCGGAGCTGGTGAGCCTGCCGATCGCGCTGGCCATCCTGCTGGTCGTGTTCGGCGGCGTGGTGGGAGCCGGCCTGCCCCTGCTGGTGGCCGGCTTCGCGGTGCCGAGCGCCATGGCGGTCATCGGCCTGGTCGCCAACCTGACCGAGATGTCGGTGTTCGTCACCAACATCGCCACCATGATCGGCCTGGCCCTGTCGATCGACTATGCCCTCTTCCTGGTGAGCCGCTTCCGCGAGGAGCTGCGCCGGCAGGGGACCGTGGAGCGGGCGCTGGTGCGGTCGATGGCGACCGTCGGCAAGGCGGTGGCGGTGTCGGGGATCGCGGTCGGCATCGGCCTGTCATCGCTGATCGTGTTCGAGTCGCCGGCCCTGCGCAGCATGGGCATCGCCGGGGTGGTGACGGTGTCGTCCACGCTTCTGTTCGGCCTCACCCTGCTGCCCGCCGTGCTGGCCGTCCTGGGGCCGCGGGTCAACCGCCTTCGGCTGCCGCTCCCCTCGGCGCTGATCCTGGTCGACGACGACCCCGAGCTGGCCGATCGGCGGCACGGTCACGGCGCGTGGTCGCGCATCGCCCGGGTCGTCATGCGCCGGCCGATCCTCGCCGCCGCCCCGTTCCTGGTCGCGCTGCTGGTGGCGGGCAGCCCGTTCCTGGGCCTGGAGCTGTCGACCGGCGGCAACCTGGCCGACCTGCCGGAGACACCGGCACGCGCCGGGTTCGAGATCCTCGACGACGAGTTCCCGGGCGGCGGCAGCGACCCGATCCTGGTGCTCGCCCGCTTCCCAGGCGCGGGGCTCGACGCGGCGCGCGTCGGTGAGCTCGAGGCGTACGTCCAGCGGCTCGAGCGGCTCGATGGCGTCACCGAGGTGGAGAGCCTGCTCGACCCGCCGCCCGGCGCCGAGCCCGCCGCCTACCGCCAGGCGCTCGCCAACCTCGACCGGCTCCCCGCCGAGCAGCGCCGCGCGCTGGAGGCCTGGATCGGGGAGTGGTTCGCGGAGGACATCGTGACGGTCCGTGTGTTCGGCGCCCCGCTGCCCGACTCCGAGGCGGGCCGGGCGCTCGTCGACGAGATCCGTTCGCTGCCAGGTCCGGGGTCGGCGGAGGTGCTGACCGGGGGCCTCTCGTCGCGCTCCCGCGACTTCATGGCCAGCTTCCAGCACTCGGTGCCGTACGCGGTGGGGATCGTGATCGCCGTGACCGGCGCGGTCCTGTTCCTGACCTTCGGGTCGGTCTTCCTGCCGCTGAAGGCGATCCTGATGAGCCTGGTCAGTGTCAGCGCGAGCTTCGGGGCGCTGGTCTGGATCTTCCAGCAGGGGAACCTGTCGGAGCTGCTGGCCTTCGAGCCGTCGGGGACGATCATGGCCAGCACGCCGGTGATCATGTTCGCGGTGCTGTTCGGGCTGTCCATGGACTACGAGGTCTTCCTGCTGTCGCGCATCCGCGAGCGCTACCTTGCCACCGGCGACAACCGCCAGGCGGTGGAGGAGGGGATCGGCATCACCGGCGGGATCATCACCGGGGCGGCCCTGATCATGGTCGCGGTCTTCGGCGCCTTCGCGCTCAGCGACATCCTGCTGATCAAGGCACTCGGCTTCGCCATGGCGCTGGCGGTGCTGATCGATGCCACGGTGGTGCGCGGCATCCTGGTGCCCGCCTTCATGCGCGTGATGGGCCGGGTGAACTGGTGGGCCCCTGCGCAGATCCAGCGCCTGGTCGCGCGCCTCGGCCTCTACGAGGCGCCGATGCCGGTGGCTGCGCGCGGCTCGCCGGCGCCGGCCGTCGCCGAGGCGGGCATCATGCGTGGGTGACCGCGCGCAGACCCGACCGTGACCGCCTGGAGCAGCTGACCCGCCGCTGGCGGGAGCGCCACGACGCCCGGCGGCGGGAGGAACGGCGGCACGCCGAGCGGCCGCCGGCCGATGCCGAGCGCGAGCAGCGGGCGAGGCGCCACTTCCCGTACCGCAGCGTGTCGCCGGCCGAGTACGCCGCCCGCCACGGCGACGAGATGGTCGGCTACACCTACGACGACTACCGCTACGCGGAGGCGGAGCTGGAGCGCTGGCTGGTGGAGCTGGGCCGCATTCTCCGGCGTCGCCGGGAGGGTCGATGATCCCGCTCGGGCGTCCCCCGGGCTGGGCCGTGGCCCTGGTAGAGCAGGCCTGCGCCTCGGAGGGACTCCCTGCCCCGGCCCGGCTGCGCTGGCGGCGCGTGGCGCGCGAGGCGTCGAGCGGGTCCACCCGGCTCCACGACTCGACCATCTCGGTCAGCGCCGGCAGGGACCCGGTCGACGCGCGGCTCACCGTGCTGCACGAGCTGGCTCACTGGCTGGTGGGCGGCGCCGGCGGGAAGCAGCGGCGGAGGCGCGGAAGCGCTCGGCACCACGACGCGCGCTTCTGGGAGAGGGCCTTTGCGCTCTACCGCTCGTACGGCATCTCCGCCCGGGACGCGCTGCGCCTGGAGGCACGGCGCTACCCCGGCGCGTTGCGGCACGCGGCCGCGCTGGGGCTGACGGGCGCCGATGAGCAGCTCGCCGCTCACCGCCGCGCGCTCGCCGCACGTCCGCACCGCCGGTGGCGGGTGGCGGTCCCCGACCACCGCATCCGCCTTGCGCGAGTCGGCCGCTGGACGGTGTGCGCGACCTGCGGCCACCGCATCGTGGGGCGGCAGCTGGCCCGCCTGCGGCGTGCCCGCCGAGCGGCGGTGCACCGGCTCCTCTCCGCCGTGCCCGCCGCGGACTCGCCGCTCGCCTAGCCGAACGGCCAGCGGCGGCGGGGCGCCAGCGCGGAGAAGGCGAGCGCGGTGCACAGGCCGTAGGCGGCGTGCGGAACGAGGTCCGCCAGCCAGCCCCGCAGTCCCCAGCCCCGTGGATCGCTGGCTCCGACCGCGGTGGCCGGCAGGTCGCTGGCGGCCATCGCCGCCGCCCCCAACACCAGTCCGGCCGTCGGTGGCGAGGGTCGTCCCAGGAGTGGGCTCGCCAGGCCCCAGGCTGCGCCGATGCCGATCCCCGTGGCGTAGCCCAACAGCGCCCCGATGCCGGTGAGCCGGTGCTCCGCCCGCTCCTGCTGCTGACCGGTTTCGACGCCGGCCATCTCGGTCAGCCGCCGGGCGGTCTGCTTCGGAACGCTGCTGGGCGGACGACCGCGGACCAGGATGTCGAGGTAGGTGGTCAGGTTGAGCGCGGCGGTCCCAACGGCGCCCGCCGCCGCGCCCGCAATGAGCCGATCCAGCATTTCATGACTCCCCTGAAAGCTTTCGGCGGGGGCGAACCCGCACGATGGGTGCCGGCTGGTAGATCCCCGCCCGTGGCCCGCGTGTTGCACGCGGGCCACGTGGACGAGCCGAGTGCGCGAGAGGGAGATGGCAGGACTCGACGGGCACCGAATCCTCGTGGTGGACGACGACCCGATGGTCGCCGACTTCATGTCCGACGTGCTGGGCGACGAAGGCGCCAGGGTCGAGGTGGCGGGCAGCGGCGGATCAGCGCTGCGGGCGCTTGATGCGGCCGGGTCGGAGCCGTGCCTGATCCTGGTCGACCTGATGATGCCGGGGATGAGCGGCTGGAGCCTGCTCGACGAGCTTCAGCGGCGGCCCGACATGAGCGAGGTTCCCCGCGTCGTCCTGTCGGCGCATCCGCCGTCCGCGGACCGCGGGGCGGAGCTGGGCGCGGCGGCCTGGCTCCACAAGCCGGTGGAGCTGGGACAGGTGACCGAGATCGTCGAGCGCTACTGCGCTCATCGCCGGGGTGGTCCGTCGACCGAGGCCGGCCGCTGAGAAGGCGCCTTCGGAGGCAGACTTTCCGCGATCGCCGTGCGGTGTCACCATCGGCGCATGCCGATCGAGGTGCCGGCGCGCTATGCGCGGCTCGACGAGCATGGCCTGCACGTGCTGTGCGGCAGCGGGCAGGAGAGGAGCTACGTCTGCGGTCGGGAGATCGGCCGCATCTGCGAGCTCGACCTGCCTCCGGCGGCGCTCGCCGGCAGGGCGCGCGTGGTCCTGGTGCCGGAGCCGGCCTACCCACGCGAGCCGACGATCGCGCTGCGGGCCTTCCGGCTGCCGCCGGGCTGGGAGCGGCGGCTGGACGGCTCGTGGGACCGGCGCGTCGAGCGCGAGCCCGACCCGTCCCACGACCAGTACGACGACATCCGGTCCTGGTGGCGGCGCGTCACGCGGCTTCCGGCGTGGGCCCTGCGAGCGGCCCGGCTCGACCGGCCGCCGCCGGTCCTGGAGTTGCCGGCGCGGGTCGCCTGTCCACGTTGCCGGAACGTGTCGGAGCTGACCGCCGAGCGCCTCGCGGTGTCCGCCCCGCTGCCGGCGGTGAGCGTGGAGCTGTCCCGCTGAGCGCCCACCCGTAGGGTCCCCGCACGGAGCCGCCGGCATCCGTGTTGCACGCCAGATCGGCATGGGGCTGCCGAAGATCGGCCTTGTCGCGGTCGTGGTCCTGTCCGTATCGGCCTGTGCGAGTCCGGCGGGAGACAGTCCTGCTCCCGCCGAGCCCACGAGCCCGGCCGATACCGCGAGCCCCGCCGTCACCCCAGCCGGTCGGCCGAGCCCGTCGCCGACCCGAACCGAGGCCGCGTTCGAGGATCCACGGCGCTGCGAAAACGACGAGCTGGGATTCGCGGTGAGCTATCCGGGCGACTGGTGGGCGAACCCGCGGATCGAGGGCGAGGGCGGCGCTCAGCCGATCCCGGCCTGCACCTACTTCGCGCCCGACGAGGTCGACCTCCAGCCCGGCACCGACGACCTCACCGGCGTCGCCATCCGCTTCGACCTGGTGGACGCCGATGTCTCCCGCTCCGGCGAGGTGATCTTCGAGGACGAGGTCCCGGTCGACGGCCGCAGCACAGTGGTGGTGGAGCTGGAGCCCGAGCCGCAGCTCGGGTTCGTCCCGGAGGGTGCGCGCATCTACCGTTACCTCGTCGGGATGAACGGGTCGGACCTGGTGGCGACGGCCGACGACATCCACCACGACGCGTACGAGGAGAACAAGGAGATCCTCGATCGGATGATGCAGACGATCGAGATCGACGGCTGATGGGGAAGGTGTTGGAGCGGGAGACGGGGATCGAACCCGCGACATCGACCTTGGAAGGGTCGCGCTCTGCCGACTGAGCTACTCCCGCCCGACGTCTGCACCATATCGCACTTCGTGACGTCGGCCAACAGGGGGAGCGCCGGGAGCGCCCCGCGCCCGAGAATACGTCCGCCATGCGTCCGAGCCGCATCAGCGTTGACCCCGTGACCACCGGCCGGGAGACCGACGCCTTCCTCACGTTGCCGTGGCGGATCTACCGCCACGACCCGGCCTGGGTCCCGCCGCTGCTGTCGGAGGCGCGTACCTTCATCGACCCTCACCGGCACCCGTTCTACCGGCACGGCACCGCGGTTCAGCTGCTCGCTCGACGCGACGGGCAGGCGGTGGGACGGATCATGGCCAGCGACGACCCGCGCTACAACGCCGAGCACGGCACGAACGTCGGCTGCTTCGGGCAGTTCGAGTCGGTCGACGACGCCGACGTCGCCTCCTCGCTGCTGGACGCGGCAGCGGCCTGGCTCCGGGGTCGCGGACGGACGGCGATGATGGGCCCGATCGACTACTCCACCAACTACGCCTGCGGGCTGCTGGTCGACGGGTTCGACACCCCGCCGCGCCTCTACATGAATCACAACCCGCCCTACTACGCCGGGCTGCTGGAGCGGCGTGGGCTGGTCAAGGCGAAGGATCTGTACGCGTGGTGGATCGACCGCGCGCCCCCGATCGAGGCCTGGCAGCGTCGGGTGGATCGGCTGGCACGCCAGGACATCACCATCCGGCCGATGCGCCTCGACGACCTGGAGGCGGAGATGGGGCGCTGCAAGCTGATCTACCAGGAGGCGTGGCAGCGCAACTGGGGGTTCGTGATGCTGACCGATGCCGAGCTCGATGACTACGCGAACCACCTCGCCCGGATCGCCGACCCCAACCTGCTGCTCATCGCGGAGCGCGCCGGCGAGCCGCTCGCCTTCTCGATCACGCTGCCCGACCTCAACGAGGCGATCCGGCCGCTGGACGGGCGCCTCATGCGGTGGGGCCTCCCGATCGGCCTGCTGCGGCTGGCGTGGCGGATGCGGCACATCCGGACCTGCCGCGTCTTCACCCTCGGCATCCGGCCCGCCTACCGGCGGCGCGGCATCGCGGAGGCGCTCATCCTCCAGACGCTGCGCCACGCCCGCGACGTGAAGGGCTACACGGGCGCGGAGATGGGGTGGACGCTGGAGGACAACGAGCCGATCAACCGGCCGATCCGCGCCGTGGGCGGGCACTCATACAAGACCTACCGCATCTACCAGACGCCGATATAACCTTCGCGCTCAGTTTGCGCGTGACGAAGGCGCCGTGGGCGGGTACTGTTCGCCGACAGAAACTTGCACTGGCATCCGGCTCGCAGACCCGGCACGGGACCGCTTGTCCGGGG